>WGGB01000149.1 GCA_015491935.1 Alteromonadaceae bacterium | reverse complement strand
GCTTAGAAATTTTCAGCATCTTTTAAGTATTTATTTTCAAAGTTCACTGCCGCACAGGCAGCTTAGAAAGCCCAAATATCAAGATCTATCGCGTGCTCACAGTTCACTGCCGCACAGGCAGCTTAGAAATTCAAGCATTTCAATAACGCGATCACGCATGTGTTCACTGCCGCACAGGCAGCTTAGAAAATTCGTCTCCTAAACATTCGCTAACAGAATCTGTTCACTGCCGCACAGGCAGCTTAGAAAAACATCAACAAAATTAAGAGTCTTTGGCGATAGTTCACTGCCGCACAGGCAGCTTAGAAAGTGGTCGTGAATTTAAATCGTTTGATATGACAGTTCACTGCCGCACAGGCAGCTTAGAAATCATGTGATTAAAAATCTGGTCGTCAGTTGGTGTTCACTGCCGCACAGGCAGCTTAGAAAAAGATAGAGATCGTGAAAGCTGGCAAGAAAGTGTTCACTGCCGCACAGGCAGCTTAGAAAGTCAACGGTAAGAATGTTCGAAAATTATTATCGTTCACTGCCGCACAGGCAGCTTAGAAAAATTCGAGCAGACTTAACCAGATTAACTTCTCGTTCACTGCCGCACAGGCAGCTTAGAAAAGCTAACACAATTAGCGCCTCGTTATCAAAACGTTCACTGCCGCACAGGCAGCTTAGAAAATCAACATGAATTTGTGGTTCTGAAACGTCTTGTTCACTGCCGCACAGGCAGCTTAGAAAGTAGTCGAGCACGAAGTACAAGCACAATTTGAGTTCACTGCCGCACAGGCAGCTTAGAAAATTTTCATTAAAAATAGAAAAAGTAGCAGACAGTTCACTGCCGCACAGGCAGCTTAGAAAGTTGTCAGCCGCAGATGTTGGTAGTACAGCAAGTTCACTGCTGTCAACAACAACCGAAAAGTGATCCACTCCACCATTTGAATAATGACCCACTATTTTTTAAGGTTTTCTAATGGTCATGAACCGCATATCCTTGATAGTGCGGTAAAATATCCATGTTATCCATGTTATCCATGTTATCCATCGCTTCTTTTCCACGCTTTTTATGGAGTGTGTAATAGGTTAATGTTTCATTTGAGGCAACATGAAGCCAATTTAGTTTTGTTTCAAGTCTTATATCTGTTTCATCAAAATGATTAACAGGGCTTGCCATTAAGCTTTTTTTTTAGCTGTAAGGTAAATTCATTTTAGTCGTTAGCGCCACGGGCAAGTACATTTTTAATGGTTCCTTGACTCAGTTTGATATTAAATAAGTCGTGGGACATTTCTTGGGTTCGCTGATAAGGCAACAGTTGATATTGATTAAAATAAATGAGCATTGCTTGGACGTGTGTGCCGTATTGCGTGCCTTTTTGAATTCCATCAGGGAACGGAGCTTTCGTTTTTCCACCACAAACGGTGCATTGTTAAATTTGGGTTTCGTGCTCTGTCACTTGAAGCGTAATGGGTGGTAAATCAAATGTTTACGGCATTCTATCGCAATAGTCTTGTTTCGTTAATGAGTCAACTTGTTGGGTGAGAGAATTGATTGTTACCGCTTGTATTCGCACCACTTCCCAAAGCTGATTTATCAGCTTTTGAGCATCTTTGAGGTTCATTACTTGTGGGGTTTTATCATTTATATGTTTATAATAAAGCCTCAAAATGATCAATCAACTCGAGCCTTCAGGATCAAAAAATAAATTTTATTTAGGCGGAGTAGTTACTAAATAATAAAAATAATTTTAATACCATTATTTTTTTAAGCTAGACTTCAACAATGAAAAGTATGGGTTGCTTAGTAAAAATAATAGGATTAAATATGTCGTTAAATACATTATCTAAACAGGAATATTTTGAAACCATTGGTGGTCGAGAAAGTTTGATTGCTATTAATAAAGCTTTTTACGATAAAATATATCAACATCCATGGTTGAAACAGTATTTTGATAAAATTCCACAATCTCATATTGAAATTCAACAAGTTGACTTTATGCAAAAAGTATTAGGTGGTAAAAATATTTATGTCGGTAAAGCTCCACCAATTGCACATATTCATATCAATATTACAGAAGCATTATTTGAAGAGCGAAAAAAATTATTATGTGAAGCTTTTGACGAAACAAATACTCATCCTCAAATGCGGCAAAAATGGTTAGATCTTGATGAATCTTTTCGGCGTGTTTTAGTAAAACAATCATTAGCAGATTGTGTACCTCGCTTTAAAACAGACCCTATTTTAGATTTTTCAGAACCCTTAAAATAAATAATAATAAATGAACCACAAGATATAAAAATTGAAGCTATTCAATAAAATACTATTGTCATCCTGACGCAGGGCAGGAACTTCGTGATCAATACTTTATATTTTTGACTCAAATCATAATAAATATTGATTATTAAGAAGGTCATTTTGCTATTGAATATACACACTAAGTTATAGTTTAAGCAAAGTTTTTGGCTAATAGTGATATTTTCTGCTGTGATGATTTATTATTTACCTCGTTAATTGAAAATTTAATTATTATCCTTCAAAGTTTATTTTTTTAGCTATACTAATAAAAAACAACAGGTTTTACCTTGTTTTTTAACACTTAATTTATCATTTACTATATAAAGTTTATTATTTTGACTAAATTTTGTTATAGCTGCTTGCTTATTGAGTGAAGTTATTATTAATATATGTAACTGGTCGGACATTTAAAATGGATATTTTGGTCATCACAACATAAAAAAATAAATTGGGTATTAATTATGGTATTAAAAGTTGCTCATAAAGTAATGATAGGTTTTGCCGTGATCTTATTATTATTACTTTTTTCTAGTATTAGCTCTATGGGGATATTAAGTGATATAAAAGAAGCAACAGCCAAAGTTGATAATTTTGCATTACCCATACAAAAATATGCCAATAATGTTCAAAAGCAATTACTTATTCAAGCAAAATCATCAGCATTGATCTCTACATTACCGACCACCCAAGCCGTTAAAAACCTAAAAAAGCAATTCAGCCAACAAGGACAAATACTCAACGACAATACTCAATTAATTGAAAATTTATTAGTTGAGTTTCCTAAAATTAAAAATTTAAAACGCTTTAAAGCAAATTACAGTGGCTACCAAAAATCGGTAGGTGATATGTTTAATTACCGTATTGCTGATCTTAATAAAGTAAAAGAATTAGCCGTGCAGCAAAAGGCGCTTTATGATGTACTTGATGAGGCGAGTGCTATATTAGGTGATTTATCCTTTTTAGAAGATCCTGATAATCAAACTAAAATTGACCGTATTGTTGGTTCGGCGAGTCAAATAGAAGGGTTTTTAATTAATCTAACCGATGCGACTAAGGCAATAATTTCAATTAATAGTATCGATGAAGTAAAAAAATCTAAAGAAACTATTAAATTTGGCCTTGATAATATTGCGCAAAATTTGGTCTTTTTAAAGCGCTTAGGTGAAGATTATAATACCGACGGTTTAATTGAGCAGTTTGCGGAACAATTTAATAAATCTAAAACCCTGCTTGAAGATGATGGAAATTTATTTGAATTAAAAATTTCGCAATTAGAACAACATAATGGGTTAATGCACGCTTTTACTGAATCAGAAAAATACATTCAAAAATCTATTTCTGCTATTAATGTATTTTTACAAGCAGTTAATCAAAATGTTGAACAATTACAAGCGGATGTATTTGACAATGTCGATCAAGGTCATATTGAAACCATTGTTATTTTAATTGT
Organism: Alteromonadaceae bacterium; assembly: GCA_015491935.1. Classification (GTDB taxonomy): domain Bacteria; phylum Pseudomonadota; class Gammaproteobacteria; order Enterobacterales; family Alteromonadaceae. The sequence goes on along the minus strand of WGGB01000149.1, from coordinate 6,078 downwards.
ATTGTTTGTAGCTGGTGCAGGTATTGCGTTTGCGACTATTAAGGCGATGATCACACCATTACGTCGTATAAATAAAGTATTATCCTATATTGCTAAAGGTGATCTATCACGACAATTAACCGTTAAATCAGATGATGAATATGGTGAGCTTTCAAAAAGTGTTAATTTGGTGGTCGCTGATTTACGCAAACTAATTACCAATATTACTGACAATACCTTATTGCTAAATACTGCCGCTGAACAATCGAGTGAAGAAATAGCACAAGTAACGGAGTCTTTAGCACTACAAAAAGAAACTATTGAGCAAGTAAGTATTATTACCGATGAATTAGGACAAAGCGCAGATCATATTTTATCTAAAGCTAACAATGCAGAACACCAGATGAACAGTGCTTTAGAGCAAAGCAATGAGCTTGAGCAAACGGCAAATATAACAAACGAACGTATGCAACACCTTGTAACTATGTTAGATGATACGACGCAAGTAATGACGGTTTTACAGCAAGAATCGGCAAATATTAGTGGTATTTTAGATACTATTCGAGGTATTTCTGATCAAACTAATTTATTGGCATTAAATGCTGCAATTGAAGCCGCACGTGCGGGAGAAGCTGGACGTGGTTTTGCCGTGGTAGCCGATGAAGTTCGCCTTTTAGCCAGTAGAACACAAGAATCGGCTACTGAAATTCAACATATGATTGAATCATTGCAAAATCAAACAGAAAAAGCGGCAAATGATATTGGTAAAGGTAAAAATGAAGCGAATAATTGTCAAGACCATACCGATCAATTATTAAAAACTTTATTGTTAATAACTCAGGCAATTGAACAAATGCATGAAATGAGTAGTGAAATATCTAGTTCGGCAACTCAACAAAATACTTTAAGCGCTAATATTGATCGTAGCATTCAATCTGTAGTTGAGCTTAGTCAGCAAAGTAGTGATAAATCATCTTCAACGCTAGCCTACAGCAAACAAGTTGCCGATTTAGCTACCATTTTAAATAAAGCGATTGGTACCTTTAAAGTGTCGTAAGGAGAGAGACAAGTACGGTTAAGCCAAATTGAACGGATAAGCGGTCATACTGACACAGTTCAGTATGACACAATTATCTCTTATTTAGGATGATAAATCAGGCCGAGGTAACTATCGCATTAGGTCATGCAATTCTCGTACAAAATCCATTTGTAGAAGGGGATTTATCTCTGAATGAAGTAACGGCTAACGTTGTTTAATTTTTAATGTTTAATTTTTACACTTCATACTCTATTGGATCAATGGCATTGTTATCACGAAACGCTTCTAAACGTTCTTGGCAAGCGCCACATTTTCCACAGGCTTTTTCTCGTCCATTATAACAAGTCCAAGTATTACTATAGTCTAAACCCATTTTTAAGCCATCCGTTAAAATGGCGGTTTTATCAACATTTAAATAGGGGCTAAATATTTCAACTGATTCGTAGTTAGCTATCATACAGACATCATTCATTTTTTTTACAAACTCTGGACGACAATCAGGATAAATAGCGTGATCACCTGAATGAGCACCATAGTAAACTTGGCTAGCACCCACCGATACGGCATAACCAACAGCTAAAGATAATAAAATCATATTACGATTGGGAACTATTGTTGACTTCATATTTTCAGCTTCATAGTGGCCTTCAGGAATGTCAATATCGTCAGTTAAAGATGAACCTGCCAATAATTGATTAATAGCTGAAATATCAATGACTTTATGACGAACATTTAAGTTTTTGCATACGCTACTGGCACATTCAAGCTCTTTTACATGACGTTGGCCATAATCAAATGATAAAGCAAAGACTTCTTTACCGTCTTTTAATGCTTTGTTTAGTACGGTGAATGAGTCCATACCACCCGAATAAATTACTACAACTTTTCCCGTCATCTATTTTGTCTCTTTTAGTTTCTTAGCTTTTATAGCAATGACTAAAACTGCTATAATTTAAAATTGTGCGCGATTTTACTCGATTTTACTCGATTTTAGTAGTAAAAAGAAAAAGCCAATAAAATTCATGTTAACTTAAAATGCGCTACAAAATAGCGTTAAATCACTAAGGCAATGCTATTTCCGATGACGGTTATTTATAAAATTAATGAATTCTTTGAAACCATTCAAGGTGAGGGCGCTTTTACTGGCCAACCTTCTATTTTTATTCGTTTACAAGGCTGTCCTGTTGGCTGTGCATGGTGCGACACCAAACATACTTGGGAAATCAAAGAGTCTAAAAAAATTATTGCTACACAAATGCTGAATAAATTACAAGAAAGTGAACAGTGGTCAGCATTATCTATAGATGAAATTATGGCAATAGTGAACCAACAAGGTTTTCAAGCTAAGCATATTGTTATAACAGGTGGTGAGCCTTGTATGGTTGACCTAACGCCTTTATGTACTGCTTTTGAACAACAGGGCTATAGTACTCAAATTGAAACATCAGGGACTTTTGAGATCGTGACATCAAAAAAATGTTGGGTCACACTATCACCTAAAGTGAATATGAAAGGCGGTTATAAAATATTAGCTTCGGCAATGCAACGGGCGAATGAAATAAAACACCCTATAGCAACAGAGCAACATATAAATGATTTGAAGCGATTATTAAAAGATCATCAAATTACAGATACCCCCATTTATTTACAACCGATCAGTCAAAAAAAACGGGCTACAGCGTTAGCAATAAAAACGTGTATTGCTAATAATTGGCGTTTATCCGTGCAAGTACATAAATATATTGGTATTGAGTAATACCAAATTTAATCAAATTGATATAATTTTTAATGACAATATATCTATAACAAAAAAACCGCTAATAAATAGCGGTTTTTTAATGTTTTAATTGTTTATAAACGCTCTAAAACGGCTTCTGTAAAATCAGTTGTACCATGGGTTCCACCTAAATCACCCGTGGTGCGATCACCCGATTCAATGACATCTTTAATAGCAGTACGAATTTTTTCTGCTTTATCACTCATATCTAAATATTCAAGCATTTGAATTGCAGCAAGCATTACTGAGGTTGGATTAGCTAAGTTTTTTCCTGCAATATCAGGAGCACTACCGTGTACCGCTTCAAAAATAGCACAATCTTCACCAATATTTGCGCCAGGAGCCATACCTAAACCGCCAACTAAACCTGCACATAAATCAGATAAAATATCACCAAATAAGTTTGTTGTAACAATGACATCAAATTGTTGAGGATTCATCACTAATTGCATACAACAATTATCAACGATCATTTCAGTTGATTCTATTTCAGGATAACGAGCGGCCACTTCACGTGCTACTTTTAAGAATAAACCTGAGGTTGATTTTAAAATGTTAGCTTTATGTACTGCGGTTATTTTTTTACGACCTTCTTTTATGGCAGTTTGATAAGCAAACTCTAAAATACGCTCAGCACCATCACGAGTAACTAAACTCATTGCTTCGGCATGATTACCATCTTCAGAGATTGTTTGTCCTAGGCCTGAGTACATACCTTCAGTATTTTCACGGACTGTTAATATGTCAATATTTTCATAACGGGCTTTAGTGCCTTCAAACGAAATAACAGGACGTAAATTCGCATATAATTTAAAATGCTTTCTTAAGGTTACGTTAATCGACGTAAAGCCTTCACCAACGGGCGTTGTTAAAGGCCCTTTTAATGTTACTTTATTTTTTTCAATAAGTGCCAATGTTTCCTCAGGCACTAATTCACCATGTTTTTCTAAAGCTGTTAAACCAGCATCGGCAAATTCGTATTCAAAATCACAACCGACTTTATCAAGTACTTTTAGTGTTGCTTCAATTATGCTTGGACCTATTCCGTCACCGGGAATTACTGTTATGGTTTGTTTGGCCATTAAAAATCACCTTTTAAAAATTTGTTTAGTTATCGCAGGGTAAAAAATAACCAAACGATAAGCTATAAATAAAGCTGTAATATCAGCTATTGGCGCGCTTTATATCATCTAGATTATTTGTAAGCTAGCATGAAAGTTTTCAATTGTGCGCAGAAAACTTAATAAGAGTATTTATGACGATTAAAATTTTTATCTTTTATCGTTAAAAGCGACTCTATATTAAGTTAATGGTATCTATTATAGCGGATTTACGGACTAATGCCTTGATCATAGGAAGCGTTATGATCATAAAAGCTATTTTAAAGAATGATATTCATTATTTAATTAGCTTATATTCGTCAATAGCACTTTGACCAATGGCATTAAGTTGATTATTTTTAAATAATAGCGCGGTACATTCATCTTCGGTAGTAATACCATCAGATTTTATATGCTGAGTGCGATAATACATTAATTGGTAATGATCATTATTAATTTTTTTAGCTTCCGTTATATCTGGACTACCTAAATCTGTAATAATTTGATCAATGTTAAGTTGATCTAATTTTACCTTAGTGACGTATTGACGATTGTATGCTTCTCTATCTTCCCACTTCATGTTCATTGGACTATCGTCATAAAAATTAACGACTAAAATGACGAAAATACCATAAGCTACTAAGGCTAATGCTATGAGCGACAATACTTTTTTATTCATGCTATTCCTAAGCTATTTATGCTGTGTGCTGATAATTGATTATATTATTTGTTAAGTTGATGTAAAGGTGTAATGTTAGTTATATTCGTTGTGTTGTCGTTTTTATGCTCATTGTCTGAGACTAAATCACAACTACTTGTTTCTATTTCTACTGTAGGTAAGCGAATATCTTTTAAGTTGAAACCTAACGGAATGTCTTGTTTTAAGGTTAATAATTGTCTACTTAGTTCTATTTGTTCGCTGTTATCGATTAATTTTTGTTTTATTGTCGCTTTCATATTATCAGCTTTAAGCATTTTGGCTAATGATGAGTATTGATTTAGTAATTGTGCTGCGGTGACCGAGCCGATTGATGGCACGCCAGGTATTTTGTTGGTACTGTCGCCTGTTAGTGTCCAAAAATCAATTAATTGACAGGGTTTAACGTTAAATTTATCAATAACATATTGTTCATCTAAATAGCGACGATTAAAGTAATCATACACACGAATATTTGGGCTAAGTAAGGTTAAAAATATTTTGTCGGTAGATACAATAGTGACAAATTGTCCTCGCAAGGCGACTTTAGTTGCTAGTGTGGCAATTAAATCGTCTGCTTCGTCTTGATCTGATTCTAAAGAGTCAACACCTTGTTTTAGAAAATTATCTTGTATCACATTAAGATAACTGGCCAAATGTGAAGGCATTTTTTTTCGCCCTTTTTTGTAATCAGGGTATAACTGGTAACGCCAGCACGGATTTTTAGGATCAAAAACCATTAGCGCATGACTAGGCGATTGTTGACTAAGTATATTATGTAACGCCGTAGTACAACCTTGTTGAGTATTATTTAATACTTGCTGTTTAGTGTTTTCTGCTAAAGCGTTATTAAATAAAAAAGGACGTTCTTGTACGGCATAAATGCGTCGAATTAGATTCATTGCATCAATAAGTACAATATGTGCTGCCATTAGCTTTTTTCACCAACAATTTCATAACAAGGAATATATTCACTACCGGGTAGTTTCATTCGCTGTTGTTTAACAAACGATTGTAATAATTTATCCATTAAGGTCATTATTTCTGTTTGTCCCGATATTTTAAATGGTCCATGTTGGCGAATGGCTTTAATGCCTGCTGATTTTACATTACCGGCAACAATCCCTGAAAATGCTTTACGTAAATTAGCCGCAAGAGGGGCTATGTTCATGGAAGTATCTAGATTAAGTTCAGCCATATTTTCATGAGTTGGTTCAAAAGGATGTTGAAATTCTTCATCAATGTGTAAAGACCAATTAAAATGGTAGCCATCACCTGTTTGTTTGCGATAAGCGATAACTTTATCAAGTTTTGATTTTAATGTTTTCGCAACAAATTCTGGATCATCAATAATAATGGTATATAAACGTTGGGCTTTTTCACCTAAGGTTGCGCCAATAAAGGTGTCTATTTCAGTAAAATAATCCGCAGCACAAGCAGGCCCTGTTAAAATAATGGGAAGTTTTTGTGCCTGATTTTTATTATT
>WGGB01000148.1 GCA_015491935.1 Alteromonadaceae bacterium | reverse complement strand
ACTTTTACCACTTCCCAGCCAGCACCGCGGAATGTACCTTCAAGTTCTTGAATAATTTTACCATTACCACGAACAGGTCCGTCTAAACGTTGTAAGTTACAGTTGATAATAAAGGTTAAATTATCTAAGCCTTCGCGTGAAGCCAAGCCAATAGCGCCTAATGCTTCAGGCTCATCTGTTTCACCATCACCTAAGAAACAGTAAACACGTTGACCTGAACAATCTTTAATACCACGATGTGTTAAATATTTTAGAAAGCGCGCAGCGTAAATGGCTTGTAATGGCCCTAAGCCCATAGAAACCGTAGGAAACTGCCAAAAATCAGGCATTAAATGTGGATGCGGATAAGAAGGCAAACCATCACCCGCACATTCTTGGCGAAAATTATTCATTTGCTCTTCAGTTAAACGACCTTCAACAAACGCTCTTGAGTAGATACCCGGTGAAATATGGCCTTGAAAATAAATAAAATCACCACCATCTTTTTCACTTGCGGCTTTAAAGAAATGGTTAAATCCCACATCATAAAGCATTGCTGATGAGGCAAAACTACCAATATGACCACCCAACTCAAGATTTTTTTTCGAGGCACGTAATACTAATACCAAAGCATTCCAACGAATAGCAGCACGAATACGCGCTTCAATCGTTTGATCAGCAGGCATATGCGGCTCTTGTCCCGGTGGAATAGTATTTACATAGGCAGTTGTTGCATCAAAGGGTAAATGAGTGCCGCCTCGACGAGAGCGTTCAATCAGTTTTTCAAGTAAAAAATGTGCGCGTTCTGGACCTTCATTCGCCAGTACCGCTTCCATTGATTCTAACCATTCTTGGGTTTCTACCGAATCAATATCTATTTTGGGCAGCTCAGACATATATTTTGTCTCCGTTATGTGTATAAATTGTTTTTATAAATAAGTTTTTAATTAAATTTCTATTGGTTAATTCATTTCCTTAAAGATAGTTGCTTTTCTTTAAGGCGCTAATTTTTATTGTTTCACTTACTACTTTTAGATCCTGACCTACGTCAGGATGACAAACTACAAATGCAAACGCCGCATCGACCGTTCCATACGGCTATGTTCTTCATTAAGTTTTAATAAAATTTCTTCAATAAAAGCTAAATGCTGATGACTTGCTCCCCATGCTCGTTGTGGCTTACCACTAATAATAGCTTCTAATAAACGTGTTCTATAGTCTGTGATTTTAGCAAATACATCAGGTTTCTTTGCCAATACAGCTAGGTTTTTTTCTATATTATCAATAAGCAATGCCGACATACTGCGAGCTAAATGTAAAATAATAGCATTGTGCGATGCCGAACAAATGGCTAAGTAAAAATCAAAAACCGCACTTGCTTCACTGCGGTAATTATTTTGCTGCTCACTGTCTAATTGAGCACTACCTATTGCTTGATGTTTACGCTCTATTTCAGCAAAATCCGCTTTAGTACCACGCATTGCAGCATAATAAGCAGACATTCCTTCTATGCCTAAGCGAAACTCTAACAAGTCAAACTGTGCTTCGTTATTACTCGCCAGTAAATTAAAAAGTGGATCAGACAAGCCAGATAAAATATTGTCACAGACGTAAGTGCCACCACCTTGGCGACGTATCACTAAGTTTTTTGCTTCTAATTTTTGAATGGCTTCACGCAAAGAAGGTCGAGAAACATCAAATAGTTTCGCTAATTCTCGTTCTGGCATTAATTTTTGCCCCGGCTTTAAACTGCCTTCAATGATCATGGCCTCAAGTTGCGCCAAAATAACATCTGAAAGTTTCGCCTGTTTAACGGGTTTCTTTAAATTAGGATATTCCATAATTTATCGTTAAATCACCTACGTTTTTATCAAAGTAGTATTGTCACTGTATTATCATTACATTGCCACTTTGGTAAATTGGTCTTACCAATTAAAGATATTGAGTCATAAGATAGCAAAGGAATTGTAAAAAGTAAAATCAAGCCAACAAAAAGTTCTTTAAAAACAAGACCAAAAAACAAAAACAATGAAATAAAACAGCAAGTTAATATAGTGGTCTTACCAATAAAATAAGCATAGGGAAATACACCTTGCAATGACTGATAAGGTTATCAAACAAGAAATAATGAGAGAGCGTCACTACTTAATCTTTTTTGCTTTAATAGCAAAAAAACTTAAGTAATTAATTAGGTAGGTATTAGTTAACAACGCTGAGTAGCGTTAAAATAGAAATCACAGCAAAAAGTAGTAATAAATTTCGTTTTGCTAAACGTACTAACAAACAAGGCTCTGCGGTACAATCATCAACATCATAATCTTCAGCCACTTGCGCCACCGTAATTAAAACTTGATTAGGCGTACGGGTAAAATCATACAAACTTTCAAACCAATAAGGTAAAGCTTTAGAAAAATTACCAACGAATATATACCCAAAAGCGGTAATACGTACGGGCAACCAGTCAATGATAGCTAACGCTTGTCGACAACCTTTTATAATATTTTCACTAATCACAACTTCATCATCATGGTTTTTCTCAATAATTGAAATTAGCAAACGATAAAATATTGCACCTGCGGCACCAAAAAGAACAAAAAAAATCATAATGGCTAAATAATAGCGATAGTTTAACCACACTAATGACTGACCAAAGCCTTGATCTTCTAAACCTTTGTCTTGTAATAATTGCTGTCGATTAATTTCACACGTGGTAATTTCGCCTCTAAATGCAGAGCGTAAAAAACATTTATATGCTTCACGTGAATTTATACAGCCAAAACAAACAATTAAAATCAAGGTAGAAAATATTAATGACAATAAATCGTCATCAATAATATTTAAAATGATGCTAACAACAATACTAGGCAATAAGATAAAGGCGAATATTTTGCTTTTATTTTGTAAAAAGTTTTTTTTACGATCCACCCCTTTCCACCAATTAACATAGCGACGATAATAATAATTAAATTGCCAAAACGATGAAGATAAATGACGCTCTGCGATTAAGGCGATTAATAAACTAATAAGGCTCATAGTAAGAATTTTTTCTTATGGCAAAAAGGTAGAATAATACTATTGTAAACATTGGCGAAAATATTGCCAATGAAATGATCGACCAGGATCTGTTTTCCTGTTTGGGGCAATTTCACAGTGGCCAACAATATTATGATTAATGGCAGGATAATGCTGTTGTAAGGTTTTAGTTAACTTAACTAATTGCTGGTATTGTATCTGTGTATAGTCAATATCATCCGTGCCTTCAAGCTCAATGCCAATAGAAAAATCATTACATTGCTCACGTCCTGCAAACGATGATACGCCAGCATGCCAAGCTTTATCATTAAAATTAACATATTGAATAATATGTCCATCTCGACGAATTAAACAGTGTGCAGACACACGTACACCTTTTAAGTCAGCAAAGCTTTTATCTTGGCTAATATCCAGCGTTCCTAAAAATAAATCGCTAATGTATTCACCACCAAACTGTCCAGCAGGTAACGAAATGTTATGAATAACCAACAAGCTAACTTCATCATTTTTATCGCGTAAACTAAAATGAGGAGATTTTTGTTGCTCAACCGTAAGCAAATATCCCTTTTGTAGTGTAAATAAGGTATTATCTTTTTCGCTCATTTTATCATTTATGGTTATTTATCAATTTAGCTATTATGCAACAAAATAACTCAACAACACAATTCGGACGAATTTTTACTTGGATCGCTTGGCTATTAGTGCTTGGATTATTAGCCTTTGTATTTCAAGATTTACTCGAAACACAAAATAATCCCAACGAACATCCGCAATATTCACTCAATAAGCAAGGTGATGCCGAGGTTATACTGCAACAAAACCGTCATGGTCATTATGTTGTTAATGGCACGATTAACCAACAAAAGGTTACTTTTTTACTCGATACAGGGGCAACCGAGGTTTCGATACCAGAACAACTAGCTCAGCAACTTAACTTACCTCGCTTTGGCCGCTATCAAGTTAGTACCGCCAATGGCACCATAACAGTACAACAAACAACTATAGATGAACTTAGTATTGGTAATATTTTTCTTTATAATGTCCGTGCCAATATAAACCCTGGCATGCGTGACAATGAAATATTGCTTGGGATGAGCGCTTTAAAAAAATTAGAATTTCAACAAACTGGCAAACAACTTATTTTACGAGAACGACATGCTTTCTGATGCACTACAACACGACATAACCACGACAATTACTTGGGCTTTACAAGAAGACTTAAATGGTTTCCCTCAAAGCGGACAAGATATTACTGCTGAGTTAATTCCTGAAAATGAAAATGCCATAGCCACCGTTATTTCACGTGATGAATGTATTATTTGTGGAGTCGCTTGGGTTAATGAAGTCTTTAAACAATTAGATGCAGCTTCAGGGTTAAGTACAAGCATAACTTGGTTTGTAAATGATGGCCAACACGTAAAAGCCAACACCACACTATTTGAACTAAAGGGTAATGCTCGCACTTTATTAACGGGTGAACGTACTGCATTAAACTTTTTACAAACGTTATCAGGAACTGCCACTATCACTAGTGATTATGTTAAAGCTTTAGTGGGTACAACAACAAAACTACTTGATACCCGTAAAACTATTCCAGGTTTGCGTAGTGCACAAAAATACGCGGTAACCTGTGGTGGTGGTGTGAATCACCGTATTGGTTTGTTTGATGCTTTTTTAATTAAAGAAAATCATATTGCTGCCTGTGGTGGTATAAATAAAGCCGTTGAAACCGCCAAACAAAACCACCCAGACAAAACGGTTGAAGTTGAAGTTGAAAGCCTTGATGAATTAACACAAGCACTTAATGCGGGTGCCGATATAATCATGCTTGATAACTTTACGACTCAAATGATAGAACAAGCAGTAACTCTTGCGAACGGCAAAGCAAAGCTAGAAGTTTCTGGTAATATGACTTTAGCAACACTAAATGATTATGCAAAAACAGGGGTTGATTTTATCTCAGTAGGCGCTTTAACTAAGCATATTCACGCCGTTGATTTATCAATGCGATTTAAATAGCGAGGTAATTGATACTTTTCTTCAAAAAAATGCGCTAAGACTTTTTATCTCTTTATTTACTGGTAATTTTGATAAAAGCAACTAGGCTTAACAAAGTAAATAAGTGATTAATTGAATCAATTATTTACTTTTAATGTTTTTCAATAGGTTAAAAGTTATCAAACGATTTAATAAACAATATTAAATTAACAACCCCGCGCCAAGGCTTTTCGCTCAGGCTCAAATTCGCTTCGCGAAGAGGGTATATTATGACGTAAATGTAGGTCGGCATCTTTTTATGAAGAGCTGCCGTCAACTTGATAGGCTAAAGCCTAACCTACAAACGCCGGAGAATTAAACCCGTTCAAATTAAATTTCAAAAGGAGTTGAATATGACACCATCACAAGCAAAAAAATTAAGAGTATTACGTGTACTTTTTAAAGAAGGTAAAGCCAGCCCTCAAGATATTAAAGAGCTGTCTGAATTACTTGCCTTAATTAATAGTTATGATGAAAATATGAGTGATAATAAAAATCATCATGACACTAACACCACCGAAATTACTAGCGTCTTTATGTAGGTAACAGTTTACGCTAGCCTAGTTATTACTATAACTAACTACCAAAAGATTGCCCTTATAAAAAGCTAATCGCCATCATAGCGTGCGGCATCGATAATGCACCAAATATAAACAACAGGAACCATAACCCAGCCAACGATAACCCAAGTCAACGCCCACGAAACAATCATTCCGAAAAAAAATAAAATGGCTGCTAAAAGACGACCTTGCACCAACTGCCCTAAGCCAGGAAGAAAAAAACTACAAATTGCAGCAAGCACATTACCACCAGAACCAGATCCAGACATGATAACTCCTTATTATTTTGTTAAGATTAATTTTAATAAACTATATCATACTATAATGATACCAAGTTGATTAAGTTCTTTCCCACTCAGCGAGAATTAAAAGGCTTAGAGGCAAGGCATTGATTGAAGAGAATGGTTGTTCCCTTGTCAAAATCAATAACGCAGCATATAAGCCTTTTAAACTCGCCCTTTGGGAGCTTGCTCGATGCCCACTAACTGCGTTAAATTTATTTAATTTAGAATGACTAGATCTAAACAAATTTGCCTTGTTATTGAACATCGAGCATAGCTCTGAGTTGGGAAGAAATTTAATCAAATTGGTATAATATAGGAAAAATAACTTGTCTAAACCAAAATCAGTTGATGGCGTTATTCGTCAAAAAAATAAACAAAAAATACTAACGGCAGCTAAGCAAGAATTTGTAACCTTTGGTTTTAAAGGGGCTTCGATTAAACGTATTGCTGAACGAGCAGGTTTACCACGTGCTAATATTCATTATTATTTTGAAAATAAAGAAGATTTATACCAACAACTATTAAATGAAATATTAACCCTGTGGAATAGTAGCTATGACACACTCAATAGTGAGCATAGTGCTAAAGAGTCATTAACGGACTATATTCGCGCTAAAGTGATGTATTCAAAAGATGATCCTGATGCTTCACGTATTTTTGCCAGTGAAATTATTCATGGAGCACCACAATTACAATCGTATTTGTCCGACGAATTTAAACAATGGGTGTTAACTAAAGTCGCTGTGATCCAAGGTTGGATAGATGACGGACAACTTAATGCGGTTAACCCATACCATTTATTATTTTTAATTTGGGGGGCGACTCAACATTATGCTGATTTTAATGTGCAAGTGACCTCTGCAATGGATAAAGAGCAGTTAACTGAGCAAGATTTTGAAGAAGTGGTTGCATCATTAACCACCATAATATTAACGGGATGTGGTATCGCCATACCTTAAGAAAATAAGATAAAGATCAAACCGAAGGAAAATAACCATGTTAGATAAACAAGCAAAACCAGTCATAAATAATAACTTACCTTTGGTTGATTTACATCGTCATTTAGACGGTAATATTCGTCCTCAAACAATATGGGAATTAGCCCATGAATTTTCCATAGCATTACCAGAATCAACGCTAGATGCTTTTATGCCTCATGTAAAAATTGTGAAACAAGAAGCTGATTTACTTGGTTTTTTAAAAAAACTCGATTGGGGAGTCGCGGTATTAGCTAACCTTGATGCGTGCAAACGTATTGCCTTTGAAAATGTTGAAGATGCCTATAATGCTGGGCTAGATTATGCCGAGTTGCGTTTTTCCCCTTTTTATATGGCAATGGCCTATAAGTTACCCGTTGCCGATGTTGTTGCTGCTGTCGTTGATGGTATAAAAGCGGGAATGAAGCAGTTTACTGTAAAAATAAAACTAATTGGTATTTTAAGTCGAACTTTTGGTGTTGAAAACTGTACTCTTGAGTTAAATGCCTTACTTGAACATAAAAATGATTTAGTGGCAGTTGATTTAGCGGGTGATGAGTATAATTTTCCAGGGAGTTTATTTGTCGAACACTTTAAACGCGTACGCAATGCTGATTTGCACTGTACCATTCACGCTGGCGAAGCCGCAGGTGCAGCAAGCGTGTGGCAAGCGATTAATGAATTAGGTGCCACTCGTATTGGTCATGGCGTAAAAAGTGGCGAAGACCCTCAATTGCTTGAATATATGGCAAAGCATAATATTGCGATAGAATCTTGCCTTACTTCTAATTTTCAAACGGGTACGGTGAATAACTTAAGCGAACATCCTATTAAACAGTTTTTAGCCGCAGGAATTCCCGTGTGTTTAAATACCGATGATCCCGCCGTAGAAGGGATTGAAATAAAAGATGAATACCAAGTCGCCCAGCAACAACTTGGTTTTAATCAACAACAGTTAAGTCAATTACAAGAAAACGGCTTAAATGTCGCGTTTTTATCAGCGAGTGAACGCAAAGCACTACAAGAAAGCGCTATAAGCAAAGAAGCGAAATAAAAAATAATTATAGATAAGTTTTACTCTGCTCTTCTTATCTATTTATTTCATACAAGGTTTAAAAATATCATCCTTGCTTTGGTACGTTGTTGAACTAATTGATAATAAACTTTGCATAGAGGAAAAAATATTATCATGGCTAAATGCTTGGTTTTTAGCCTTTTTAATTAAACAGTTTTTATCTATTTCTTTATTATTGGCTGATTGCCAAAATAACATAGGAATTTCAGTTTGCTCTTTTGGGGCAAAGGCGTACGGAAAACCATGTAAATACGCGCCACTTTCACCTAACGATTCACCATGATCAGACACGTATAACATAGTGCTATTAATGTTTTTTGGTAATTGTGTCAGTCGTTTTATTATTTTTGCTAAAACAAAATCGGTGTAAGCAATCGTATTATCATAAGTGTTAACTAACTGTTCGCGGCTACAATTTTGAATATCACTGCGTTGACAATCAGGTAAAAATTTCGCAAAACCATGAGGATAACGGCGATAATAAGTTGGACCGTGTGAACCAATAGTGTGTAAAACTATTAGCGTATTTTGCGCGCTATTTTTTTCACTGAGTTGCTTTAGTTTGTTATTTAATGGCGCTAATAATGCTTCATCAAAACAATAGTCCCCATCACATAAAGGCTTTTCTTTGTCGGTTGATATGTCAATAGTTTTAACCCGTTTACAAACACCTTTACAACTGCCTTGATTATCTACCCATGTCACTTCAATACCTGCACGTTTGGCAATATCAAGCAAATTTTGCTGATTATCGGCAACTTTTTTATCAAAGTTTTTACGGTGCAAAGATGAAAACATACAAGGTAATGAGGTTGATGTTGCGGTACCACATGCAGTCATATTCTGAAAATAAATAGGGTGGTATTGTGGTGTAAAGGCATTAGTTTTACGTTGATAACCATTATAACTAAAATTCATTGCGCGTGCCGTTTCGCCTATCACCATAACGGTAACATTTTTAGTATCATTGTTAGTTATTAATTTAGGCGATTTATCTAACACTTTAAACTTAACAGGAGCACTAAAATATTTGTCGCGGATCACTTTATATCCACTATCTAAGTATTGAATAGGGACAATATATTTTTTTAATTCATGGTTATTACGACCGAAAGCGGCATAATTTGAATAGTAAAAATAGGCGATAACACCAAATAGTGCAAAAGCACCCACGATTAATTTTAGACGTTGTAATAATTCTTTTAAAAAGGGCTGATAAGTGATTTTAGTTTGTGCGATTAAATAAGCAGGTAACACACCAGAAAATAAGAAAAATATCACGGCATGCCAATTCAAATACATTAATGCTTCTGAATTATCGGTTTCAACAATGTTTACCATCATCGAATAATCAAACACTATGTTATAAGTATAAGTTGCATAAAAGACTAAAGCCGATGCTAAGGTTAAGGTGATAAGTGCTGGTTTTAATAGATACTTAATCGAAAATAAAGAAAATATGATCATTAATAAACTAAGTAATAAAAACGGCACTGTAAACATAAATAAATTACTGTGCTCTTTTAATGCTAATAATTTTGTAAAGGCGAGTGATAAAAAAGGTTGGTTAAATACCACAATAAAATAAAAACTAACCAAAAGTATTAATTGGTTAGCAGTGAGTGTTTTTTCAGCAAAAAAAAGTTTGATTTTAGCGAGCATAGT
>WGGB01000147.1 GCA_015491935.1 Alteromonadaceae bacterium | reverse complement strand
TTGTAAAAGAAATTAATTCAGATGATATATTGTTGGCACTTTGAGATAACAATGATTAAATAAAGTGTAAATATAGTGATGTTAAATAAAGTGGCAGGGTTAAGACTGATTTTGTATTCGTGAACCTCTGAATGACGGGATCAAAACCCGCTGTGACGCTTAGCTATATCTTTGTAAAAGAAATTAATTCAGATGATATATTGTTGGCACTTTGAGATAACAATGATTAAATAAAGTGTAAATATAGTGATGTTAAATAAAGTGGCAGGGGTAAGAGGATTTGAACCTCTGAATGACGGGATCAAAACCCGCTGCCTTACCGCTTGGCTATACCCCTGCAATATATATTTTAAGTAACATCGTTACTTTGAAATGGTACGGGAAGAGAGACTTGAACTCTCACATCTTACGATACTGGAACCTAAATCCAGCGCGTCTACCAATTCCGCCATTCCCGCTTATTTCTATGGTGGCTACACCGGGATTTGAACCTGGGACCCCATCATTATGAGTGATGTGCTCTAACCAACTGAGCTATGTAGCCTTACCAACTCGCTCCTCAGCAAGTGGCGCGTATTATGCAAATCTACCTGTCATACGTCAACCGTTTTTTTTAAAATATTACTACTTTTTGTTTGTTTGCTTAAACTATCGTCAAATTGTCGCTTATGTACACGAAAAATTAGCACAAATATTTATTCATGCTAATTTTTTGCTAACAGACTCATTAGTTATTTAGAAAAATAGTTTGCTATAAAAGTAAAAAATTAATTTAATGGTTATTATTCTATGCGTTTATTGGCTGCAGTTGTGAGCGGCGCTGATAATTTTGTTAATTCTTCAAGATTTTTTTTGATGATTTTTTTAGATAACTTACCAATAATCATTTCTGCTGTTTCAACCGCATTAGATTTTGCAGCAAAGAGTAATAAATTTTTACCGTTACAACGAATACCTTTAAAAATTTTTCTTATTTTTAATTTATTGCTTTTTAAAAAAGATCTTAGCCGTCTTTTGTCGTTAGCGGCAATATATTCGCAAACCGTTAATGAAAGGTTTGCAGAAAAGCTAGGAGGGCTATAATTAAAGGCTAAAACGATAAGCATACTGGCAAATATCTTCCACATAATATATCCCCTAATTAGACGTAACCATGAACAACATGAACAAGTTACAAATTATTTAACATTTACACTCACTTTTATAGTTTAGTCGTTTTTTTTTTTTTTGCTAATACCAAATGATATAACGCGTACTATTTATTGAATGCGTTTTTTATTATTAACGGATACATATCCATAGATGTGTAGTGAAGTACTGTTTGCTGCGTGTACCGTTGAGTCATAGTAAATACGGTAACAATTAAGCTGACAATTAAGATTTTGGCTATGTGTATATTTCTATATTTTATAGAGATGTTATTAAATTCAGCATCAATTGATAATGAACTGTTATAACTTTGTTCTATATTTGTCGTAAAGATAAGGCAAATGTTAATTTGCCTTATTAATAGTATTGGTCACTGTAGGTTTATTAAACATTAAACATTAAACATTAAAACGAAAATGGATCACATCGCCATCTTTAACGCGGTAATCTTTACCTTCAAGACGCCATTTACCTGCTTCTTTAGCGCCTGCTTCGCCTTTAAACGTAATAAAATCATCATAGGCAATAACTTCTGCGCGAATAAAACCTTTTTCAAAATCAGTATGAATAACTCCAGCAGCTTGTGGCGCGGTAGCGTTACTTTTAACTGTCCATGCGCGTACTTCTTTAACGCCCGCAGTAAAATAGGTTTGTAAATGTAATAATGAATAACCCGAGTTAATTACTCGATTTAATCCTGGTTCTGTTAAGCCCATTTCTGCCATAAATTCGGCGGCTTCATCATCCTCTAAATCAGCTATTTCGCTTTCTATCTCGGCACAAACTGGTACCACAATAGCATCTTCTTTTGCGGCAATTTCTCTTACTACATCTAAGTAAGGATTATTTTTAAAACCATCATCATTAACATTGGCAATGTACATGGTAGGTTTAATGGTGAGAAAATTTAAATAAGCCACGGCAGCTTTTTCTTCTTTAGATAACTCTAAAGAACGGATCATATTCCCCTCTTCAACATGCTTTAATATTTTTTCTAATACGGGTAATTCAAATTTAGCGTCTTTATCTCCGCCTTTAGCGCGTTTAGTTTGGCGAGTAATAGCACGTTCTGCCGTATCCATATCTGCTAAAGCAAGTTCGGTGTTAATAACATCTATATCATCACTAGGATCAATTTTATTAGCAACGTGAATGATATTGTCATTTTCAAAGCAGCGCACCACATGACCAATAGCATCGGTTTCACGAATATTAGCTAAAAATTTATTACCTAAGCCTTCACCTTTAGATGCACCTGCCACTAAGCCCGCAATATCAACAAATTCCATCGTTGTAGGTAAAACTCGTTCTGGTTTTACGATTTTAGCTAACTCATCCATGCGAGGATCAGGTACCGGCACTATGCCTGTGTTCGGTTCTATTGTACAAAAAGGAAAGTTGGCGGCATCTATGCCAGCTTTAGTTAATGCATTAAATAAAGTTGATTTACCAACATTGGGTAAACCTACAATGCCACATTTGAATCCCATAACTTACCTCTGTATCTATTTGTTTTGAGTCTTAATTGAATAAATATTAGTTTGCTTTAAATGAATGCAATCTATTTTGTGCTTTTTTCAAATCGTCTTTTTGCCATATTTCAAAACAACGACTTGCTTCATCAATAGCTTGTTCAATTAATTGTTGTTCGTTTGTAGGAGCTTTACCTAACACATGACCTGTAACTCTGTCTTTATGCCCAGGATGACCTATGCCTATGCGTAAACGGTAAAAATCTTTGTTGTTCGCCAATGAGGAAATAATGTCTCGTAAGCCATTATGTCCACCATGTCCACCACCTAATTTAATTTTACACGTGCCAGGTTCCATATCTAACTCATCATGAGCGACAAGGATATTATGAACAGGAATGCGAAAAAAATTAGCTAAGGGAGCAACGGCTTTACCACTTCTATTCATAAAAGTAGTTGGAATGAGTAGGTGAACGAGTTGTCTGCCTATTTGACCTTTGCCGTAAAGGCCTGAATATTTTTTTTCGGGTTTAAGCGAAATATTAAATTGTTGAGCGAGTAATTCAACAAACCAAGCACCAGCATTGTGGCGAGTTCTAGTATATTCGGGGCCTGGATTACCCAGACCCACGATAAGTTGAATAGTCATAAACTTAATGAGTTATATAATTATTCTGCAGCTTCAGTTGTTTCTTC
>WGGB01000146.1 GCA_015491935.1 Alteromonadaceae bacterium | reverse complement strand
GCAGCAAGTTCACGCTTTTTAGCGCTAAGGTTTTTAGTGTTAACGCCTGTTTTATTTAACTGGGTTTGTAAAGTTTTGTGTTTGGCGGTTTGCTTGGTTAATTCACCGCGCATTTCAACTAAATCTTTTTCAGCAACATTGAGGCTACGTGCTAATTGCACAAAAGGCTTATTAGTATCTTGAGCTTCTTTTTGTAGTTTTTCTAATGCTTGAGCGGCGGCAACCGTTGCTAATTCTTGTTTTTCTAAATTAGATGCTGATTTTTGGAAATTGTTAATTAAGTTTTGCTGGTTAGCAAGAGAGTCAAGTTCTTTGCTAAGTTTGCCAGCTTCGTTATCTGCACCTTTTGAGGATGTAGCAATATTTTCTAGTTCATTAACTAGTTGTTTAATTTGCTCCTTACCTGTAGTTTGCGCGGCTATTTTAAGCGCTAATTTTAAATTTTGTGCTGACATTATTAGCTCTTTAAAAGATAGTTAATTGCGGTTTAAACGGGTGATAAAAATAGCCATCCTTGGCTATACTCTTTGCTTTAGATCAGTCTATTTCGTCATAAGTAAATGGCTCTGTAGCGCCAGACACTAAATCAATAGTTCCGCCTAAAGCACCAGAAACAAATTCACTCGCCATAAAATCAATTTCAGACGTGGGTGACAACGATGCCTGTGGAATATTTAATTTAACGCTTTTGCCATTGGTTAAATTAGTGCCGTCAAGCTTAATGCGAGCTTTAAGTTGTGAACGAACACCACCTTTTATGCGAGTACCCGAAACCGCAAGATAAGTTGCGGTAATAGTTACCGCTTTTCCAGCTGCTACAGCACCACTAGGTAACGCGCGAATTAACCCAGCCGCATAGTTAACCTCAAAGTCTGTACCAAGAACAAGTGGGGTCGCCCCGTCTTTTACCACTAAACCTGTTGCTTCAATATTATTAAAACCAATGTCAGCCCATAAGTTATTGGCAGGTAAGGTAATGGCTTTATCGGTTAACGAGCCAGCTCCTGTATTTAGTGCGCTAGACTCCCCCATTAGCAACGCGGCAATAAGCTCTGAGGGTTGATCATCAAATTCAAAGTCTACAGCAACGGGTTTAGGTAGCGTTACGGTGTCGAGAGATTGGCCATAGCTAGCTTTTTTCTTTGACGTTCGACTTTTTGTCTCCGCT
Organism: Alteromonadaceae bacterium; assembly: GCA_015491935.1. Lineage (GTDB taxonomy): Bacteria > Pseudomonadota > Gammaproteobacteria > Enterobacterales > Alteromonadaceae. Next base: position 14,146 of record WGGB01000146.1, on the reverse strand, counting down.
TCACTTTTGATTGTAAATTTTGTGGTATTAATTGGACCAATTAAGCCTGTTGATTTATTACTGGCATCTAAAAGGTCAAGATAAATATCACCCGATAATAATAAGCCACTCATAGTGTGCTCCTGTTTTTTAAGTTAAACGGCTAAATGCCGCGTGATGTTTTTATTCTCATTTGACAAGTAAATGCCAAAGGATAATAACTAAAGCCTTTATTAAAACTGGGCTTAATGGGGGTATTAGTTCGTAACCACGGACCGATGTTATTAGTCCCTAAAGCAATATTTTTACCTGCCAACGATTTAATGATCGCTGTTAACAATTCACCTTGATTTTTTTGTACCGTTTTACTTGCCAGTACCACTAACCAAGTTTGTTTTATTTGCATTAATGCTCCGCCATTGGCCGTTTCTGGCAGTTGATCACCATGATAAATTAGATGAATACACGGTGTTCCTTGGCTGCGCTCAGACAAATCGGCAATTTCACGCGACTTATAAACACGTTTAATGCCCGTAATGTTAATTAGGTGATCAGCTAACGCCTCTTCGGCAACAAAGTAATCGTCGGTTATTTCAAACATTTAAATAAACCCCGTTGATTTACTGCGTGCAAACAAGCTACCTGCACTTTGTATATCGGCTAAATCAGTACTGGTAGCTTTTGCACCTAAGCTATCAACGCCTAGGCTAATTTCACCTTTTGAGACACTAAACAAAAACTTAATCGCCGCGTCATAACGCTTGGTTACTTGTTCGCTGGCTTGTTCGTCGTACAACTTGTAACGAGCAATATTGCAACACAGCGGTTTAAGCGTTTGCGGTACGGTTGCTAGTGGTAAGCTGTAACGGCTAGCTAGGTAGCCGTCCATTTCTGCACTGGCATCGTTTATCGCTTGGCTAACTACGTTGTCGTCAATAGCCCCCGCATTACTGCGATCAGTTAAGTCAATTAACTCGTCTTGTCCAAAGCGATCAATTAAGTCTTGTTTAGTGCAATAAGGCATGGTTATTTAGCTGCCTTTTTAGCGCTTGTTTTAGCGGCTTTTTTGACTACAGACTCACCCACATGGTCATTGTCCACGCTCCCTTGCGTCGGGTTATCTGCACTTGCTTCAAGCGGCTCAGTTGATTGCACCAACAAGTTGCTATCTTTTTCGATAAGCGCAAGTTGGTCTTCATTAATTTCAACGGTATTTTCGCCTTTATTAAAGGCTATATTTGCGCGGCGATAGCCTGTGTGCATTGCACACATAATGATAGCGGTAAGATAATTAATTTTAGCCATTTCATGGTTTCTCCACTAAAAACAGTATTAATAAATAAAAAAGGTTCGCGGCTCAGAAACTTGGAATAACAAGCCGCTCACCAAAGGGAGCTACTTTATAAGTAGTCAGCTACCAATATCTCCAAGCGACCTTTAAGCGCATTTGAGCTGTTGGCGTCTAACTCACGCTCTATTAAGCGGCGTGCGGTTTTTTCTAAGCTTGGTGGCACCACCAATACCGTAGGTTTAATGCCTAGTTTACGACCACCATCGGCAGTAAATGCACGCATTTTGGCAATACAATCCCACAAATTATCCGCATTAAGGGTACGTTTATTGGCAAAGGCCATTTGCCAAAAACCAAAGCCTGCGGCATCACGACAATCGACGCCGTAACGAAATTGTTTGTTCATAAACACCGCTTCGTCATCGGTTTTGGTCATAGCAATCAATGCAGGAGCTTTACGTTGTTGAAAAATTAATGGCTTTAAGCTTTTGCTAGTATCAAGCACAAACCACGGTTCACCCGTATAACCCACACCATCGTCAACCATATTGGCAACTGATACCGCAACGCCTTGACCGTCAGCATCAGGATTAACAGGATGATCAGTATCAAAGAAAAATTGAGCATCGTAACAAGCGGTAGTAAAACCAGCGGTTAACAACGGAAAGATCATTTCATCAGGATGAATAGCCGCAGCTCGACCCATTTCAGAAAAAATAGGCGCATAAATACCTAAGTTATCGTCTTCAATGTCGTTACGATCTACGCCAACAGTCGCTTCGTAATCTTCATTGGTAATGGTGTAACCGTGCGCTTGCATACTTTTAATTACACGAGTGCCCACCCACTTGGCTAAGCTTGGAAACTTACCCAACCAGCCATAAGTGTTGCTAGCGGTGGTAGATTTAATCACCGAGGCAATTTTAGTAAATTGTGGCTGGGCTTCGCTTTTACCTGCTTCAAAGTTGGCGTTATAGCCAGTAAAAAGCGAGGTGATTAATGCAGGAGTAATAATCGCCATTATTTAGTTTCCTTATTTAATTGGGTTAAGTAATCTTTATGGCTAATGCCAAGTTGATCGGCGGTATATTTTTGCTCAACTGTGAGCGCAGCAACGTTGTCGCTTGGGGCTTTTTTATCTTGCGTTTGCGTAGTTTTAAGCGCAGCAATGGCAGGGCGAGCGTTAAGCATAGTTTTTAGTGCGGCAAAACCTTGTTGCTCACCAAAAGAGGTTAAGTAGTCTTGCTCAGAGGCAAACACTTTGTCTTTATTATCTTTGAGTAGCTGCTCGATAGAATTTTTATCGCTACCCGCTTTTAAGGCTGCTACTTGGGTAATAGCTGCATCGTAAACGTCTTTTGGTACAAACTTAGTTAAATCTACCGCACCATCAGCTTTATCATTTTTGGCTTTAAGGGCGGCAATTTCTTCTGTTTGGCTGTCGGCTTTATCCGCTTTAGTTTTCAACGCGGCAATAGCCGTTTTGGCTTTATCTTGAATGGCTGTTAGCGCTGCCGTATTCGATAAATCATCATCGGTGTGGGCAATACCAAGCAATCCAAGCATGAGTGTTAATGCTTCATTCATTGGAGTTTCTCCAGTTGGGGTGGTGGAATGGTTTGTATTTTTTGTTAATGCGGCTTTTAATGACGCTTTTAATGAAGTAATGGCTTTCATGCCATCCAGCGCAGGATCATTGGTTAGCGCCACATGCAATAACTGCAACGGGCGACCTGTGCTTTTGTCGTAAGTAAACACGGCGCTGGTATAGCGGTATTCTTTATTTTTGATAAATTGTGCGGCTGGGACTGTCCAGTCTACATCGACGGCAAATAAACCTTCGCCTGGTACGTAGTCTAATTTTTTAAACCAACCTGCGGCAGGTGCAGGTTTGCCGTTTTCATCGCTGTTTAGCGTTTGGTGTTCGTAGTCAAAATGAAAATCGTTAGTGCGACGTTCAGCGAGTGCTTGAATATCACCAAACGCTTGCTCATCCATTAGCCATTGACCATTGGGGGTGTCAATAGTGCGGTTATCGGTAGGTTTAAAATAACCGTCGGGCAATATTTGTACGCGATTATGCGCGCCTGAAATATCGCGAGTAATTTCACCACCCGCAAAACTTAATACCGCTAACTCGCTAGTATTACTTTTTTGGCTACTGAGTACCGCTAGGGCGGTTTGCTGTAAATGGTTTTTAAATGTTTTCATACCGCCAGTATGGCGGTATTAGTTTAGCGGCTGTAATTCAGGGGGATTAATGCTTAGTTAGTGGTTAGAGCACTTCGATTAAATTGCCATCAAAGCTGTATTTTGCCGAAATAGATTCTAAAACTGTCGCATTAAAACTGTTTTTTGCTCTATAAGTGGTTTTTACTATTATATAATCTTTAAACTTCCAATGTATTGTTTTCACATGTTCGTAGCTGCTAGGGCTTTTGAGTTGTTTTTTAATTAAACGCTCTAAATGGTAATGAGAGCCATCCCAAGCGGAAAATTGTCGTTGTATTTTTTCAGTAACATCATTACTTTTCCTTTGGGATAGTTTTGCCTGTATAGCATCATAATATTTTGTTCGTTTAGGTTGAACATGTCCAGGTTGATTTTTTATAGAGTATGCCAATACCCAAATACACATTCCCACAACAAGTAATTGCACCAACAAGTTGTTTTTAAGTTTCTTTTTGGCTTTTTTTTTGTGTTTCATTATTCATCCTTGTTTAGTCTAATTAGTTTTATTTAATTTTACACAATTAATTGACACAGTAAAACCGCTTGAAATGTAAAAAACTTTCGGTTATGGTAGTTTTGTTGTTGCAAAATCAACAACCGAGATTAGTCCCTCGTTTATTAATCACAAGTGCATAAGCACCAGTGAACCTATTTATAGAATATGTTACTGGTTTTTTTATGCCTATCTCTTAGTGTAACCAAATTATGGTGGGCTGAGTGAGGCGACCTTCGGGTCGGCCGTGTACTTGTGAGCGGTAGGACTAACCTTGCTTAGCTCACCACCCTTTAATTAGTCCTATTGGGTGGTGATTAAATTTTACTTTAATCACAAGGATAATCATGATGATTAATCTACCTATTGTTCAAACTGCCTTTAATGGTGAAAATCTACCTACCATCAATGCCCGTAATTTATACGATGCTTTAGATGTTTCAACAAAATTTACTCAATGGATCGAAAGACGTATTGAAAACTACGGTTTTGTTGAGGGTGTGGAGTTTTTCCCAACTTTGGGAAAAACCTCAAGCTTTCTTGGTGGTCGCCCAAAAACCGAATACTTTTTAACCCTCGATATGGCGAAACATATTGCGCTGATGGAAAACAATGCCAAAGGGCGTGACATTCGCAACCAGTTAATTGAAGCGGAGCGACAGTTGCGTGAAGAAGTACCTGCCTTGGTGCGCAGCTTGCAGCAAGAAAAGCACGAGCTGTTGGCACTGGTAGATGCTCAGCAAGAAAATAGTCAGCTAAAACAATTTGCCTTAGGTGAACAAAAGGCGGCTAAAGATATTGAGCAAAAATACATTGCTTTGCTTGAAGAGACTTTGACGTTAGTGAAAAAAGAGCAAGCGCAAACACAAGCCTACACTCGCACCAGTAGAGCGGTTTCAGCATGTAAACCTGGGGTAAAATTAAGTGATGAAGAAAAGCGTACTATTGTTCGGCTGAAACAAGGGGGTATGCGTATTTGTGATATTGCCCGACAATTAAGTCGTTCTACGTCGTCGGTTGATACGGTGCTACGCGCTTACCGCGCACAAGGAGGTAACGCCTAATGAGTTATTCTACAATGAATTACGCCAGATTGTATTTACATGTAAACGAGTTTAATACCTTGTTTGATGAAATTAACCGTATTGACGATGCACGGCGCGCTATTGCACAGTTGGTGGGGCAAGCTGACGATATTCAAACCACTGATTGTCATAATCTGCAAGCCTTGATGAATTTTTTACAAGATCATCAAGACAGTTTAACGGGCAGGTTGCATCAAATTTATGTGCAACGGGGTGGCAATTGGTAACGATTGTTTTTGTATTGGCGGTGAGATTTGTTAGTCTTACCGCCTTTTACTTTTTAGGGGGTGTGATATGTATGAAAAATTAATCTATTTAGATAGTAAGCTATTTAAATATATTGAATTTAAAAGTTTTATCGGGGCGTTTTCACGCATACTTTATGGTGGTACAGGTGCTCAATCGCAATTTAGTAAAGAACTCCCTGTGCAAGAGTCAGACATATTAAGACTGTTTTTGGGTGTGCCTAACACTTGGCTAACAGACAAGCGTCAACGAATTATCGAGGCGGTATTGTCTTACACGCTTAACTTGCCTTTTGATGCTTATCCTGACATTTGGTTAGATAAACCTAATTGGAAAATAAAAAATAACAAGGCGGTTATCCAAAAAGATTTAGCGGGCTTAGTGCTGGATGTGAAATTTATTGATAGTTTTGGTTTGCGACAGTCAGTCTGGGAAAAAGAAATTTTTTTCACCAATGGTTTATTTAGGCGTATCGAAAAGCAACGAACTACTGTTGAGCAAAATTTTAGACTATATATGGCACTTATTTTGTTTGGTTTTGCCGAACCACAGCAATTCTTCACTAAACCTTAAATCAAACATCAAAATTAAAGGGGTGTTAAATGGGGTACGTTGAGTTTCCTTTCTTTTGTTGTTAAATGATACCGCTAAACAAAAACAAGCGCTTAAAATGCGTTTTAGGCGCATTGCTTTAATTCATTAAATGGTCTTGTAATATCGCCAGTATTTCTTTTTGCTCGAATGGCGCTATACCTAAAAAGGGTCGGGCAACAATACCATCAGCTTCACGACCAAATTGATGCGTTGCCGCATATTCCATATTAGAGCCAAACTGCAATTGGTTAGCACCTAACTGATAATTTAAGGTATCGGCTAAGGTACCTGTTTCGGTAAGCACTCTGTCTTGGCGTTTTTTCTTGGCTAGTGTTTTAGGGCTAAGTGGCTCCCATGGTTCACCGTCTGGTGCTTGTTGATCAACAAAACGCTGTTGAGTAGACTCAAGCAAGTATTCGCCAATGTCTCTAAAGGCTGGATCAAGATTACTACTTTGTTGTATTAGTTTATTTAATTCTTTAGCAACGGTACTTGTACCTAGTACGTCAACGCTAATAAACGAGCCTGCCATTAGTCTAGACTCTCTTCATATTGCTTGATAATTAAAAATTCTACTTCAGTAGCCGAAGCATATAAACTTTCACCTATCCACGCAGCGGTTTCTTGTTCATTTACGTCTGAGTTAGCCGCTTGTTCTGCTAAGGTAAATATTTCAGGCAAGCGCTCAATTAATGGTTTTGTTTTGTCGTTAATTAAGGCAAAGGCTCTGTCGGCAATTGGTGTTTTATTGCCATGCTTTGCGTTGTGTGCGTTTGCTCTTGCTAGCATTTCGTCTAAGGTTGCCATTTTATTGCCTTTTCAATTAATTGATCAAAGTATAGCGCAACTTCTTCATTCCACTGCGCTAAGGCTTTACGGTTTAAAAGCCAAGCGACAAAATGTTCAGCATGCCATTCATAATGATTTGTCATGCTATAACGGGTTATACCGTCTTGGGCTACGCTAGGTATAACGGGCATTCCTGCCTTGTAATGTATTTGATGTCCTAGTTCATGTAACCAGGTAACAATACTACCACTATGCGCTTTGCTGTCAGTAACACTTCTGACTATATGACTAAAAGTATGTTGTCTATTACCTTGTTTGGCTAATATCACAGCCAATTCAACTGCGTTGATCATTTCATTAATTTTAGCTTGTTTAAAATGAATGCCATTTTTTACTTTTACCACCACATGCTGCCAATTTCGATGCGTAAAACCATACACTTTATGAGGGGATGTAATATTATAAATATTGCCTATTGTGTGATCACTTACACCTAAATATGCTTTTATATTGCTTGCTATCGCATTACTGGCTTTTGATCTTGGTGCTATTTCAGATGCTTTAATAAACAAGGTTTTAATATTTTGTTGTTGTAAAAAAGCACTTAGTTTATCTACTTGTGGCTTAGCGGTTTTAAATTCGGCTAATTTAGTGTTTAAACTATGAATATCAGCACCTTTTACTGTACTAAAGGCTGTTGGCGCTATACGCTCTGGCGGCACAAAAGGAAGATCTTTTTCTTTACTAAGTTGTTTTTGCTTTTGTTTATTGATTGTTTTCTTTGGCGTGTAATCAAAGCCAGGATCAATACCTTTCGGTATTTTATGCACTTCGCCTGTAGCTTTGTCTGTCCAGTCAATGGTTTCAGTTTTTGGTGGTAGCTTAACTTTTTTACCTTGGCGTTCAAGTTGCTTGGCGGTTTTACCACGCACTTTACATTTACAGCCCCATCCATTTTGAGGAAAGTGTGTTTGCCACCAATCATGATCTTTAGGTAAAACGGTGCCATGCCATTTTAAGTGCATTGCTCTGGGGTAACGGCTGTCGCCGTGTTGATACTCCCAAAAGTCAAAGTGCTGTAACTGCTCATAACGGCCAGCGTTATAACTTTGTCGCATATTAGTATCGTAAATTACTTTAGCGCGCCAATTAGCATCGCCTGTATGACTCCAACCGTGTTTAGCAACAATGTTGTTAAATTCTTTTTTAAACCAGCCTATTGATTTACCTTCTGCAATGGCACTATCAACCGCTTTGCGAAAATCATTAAGCAAATCATCTTTTAACGCACCCGCCACCATAAAACCTGAGTTGTGACCATCACGCCAAATGTCAGCCCAACGCTCTGAAGGTATATTTAACTTGTTTTTAAAGAAACTTATTGCCTCTTTAAAAGGTAAAGAACCATAACGGGCTGTAGACATTACTCGCCCTCACTTGATTCTTCAGTGACATCAAAACGCCCGCCAAGCTCAGCAACCACAAAGGCTTGTTGCATAACCTCACTGGCTTGCTCTATGGTTAAATCTAAACTGGCTAATTGTTGTTGTAGTGTCTCTAAACTGTCGGCTTGCGCTACCAGTTGCTGCACTTCATCGGTAAAACCGCTAAGCACGGGTGACATTTCGTTAGCCAGTTGTGTGGTTAATTTATCGAGCTGATCATCCTCAGTTGATTTGGCTTTAAGCGCCGCTATTTTTCTAATTGCAGCGCACTTCATCGCTGCATCGGCAATGATTGGTTTATTTTCTGCCGTTGCAGTAGCACGCGCTAATACTGCTTCGTCTTTTTGTGGTTCGGGAATTTGTAATTTGTCTTGCGCCCAACTGAGCGGTATTTTAAAACCAACGTCTACTAAGTTAGGGATAGCTTGCGAAAAGGTTTGTAAGTCTTCAGCTTCAGTAATATCAAATTCAAAGCGTGGTGTACGATTTGCGTAGGCAAAACTTTTACCGTTGAGCATATACAATGGCAATACCAAATCGCGGCTTAACGTATTGGCTATTTGTTTAAGGTCGCTGTCGCGTAGTTCTTGGCGCACTTCGTTATGCACATTACCGAGTGCGTTGGTTGAGCTTTTACCGTCGGCCTGTGATGTTAGTGTGCCGCCTAAAATCGCCTTGCTCATGGTTTTTTCCATTAAGCCAACCATATATTCAAACGGTTGTTGTGTACCTTTTGCCGCTTCGGTGAAGTCTATCTCCATACCTTTAGGAATAATGCCACCTGCGTTATGGCCAATACTCATTACCGCATTAAGTAGGGTGTTTTTTTCTTCCTGACTTGCCCCTGTGGGATATTTACCAAGGCGTAGCGGTAAGCCGTAAATCTCTAAAAATTCGGCTAAATCGCGCACGCTGTAATTTTTAAATAAGTAAGGCCATGCCAGTACGCGGGCTAAACCTGAACGCGCTAAATAGCCTGATTTGGTTTTATGGCTATGTGATATCCAGCCAAAAGGTTGTAAGGGTTCGCCTTCAAGGGTGTTGTCGCGCAAGCGTAGTTCGTTACGGTTTTGTCCTGTTTGTTGTGCTGGATGGGTCATAAACCAACTAGGATCTTTAAAGTCAATCTTTTCAGGTAACCATAGCTTACTTGCACCAACGCCTTGCTGCTGCCAAGTAATTTCACTATTTGAAAAACCTTTTAAAATAGCGTCTGACATATCAAAAATAACATCGTCTAAAAAAAGCATATCGGTAAATAGCTCTTGCAGCATGTCGGTGTCTTTTAACTCTGCTTTACTGGCATTACGTGGTGGCACTATTTTCCAATCAACACCTAATAAGGCTCTGCGCCGTTTTTGTAGCTCTGCAAAAATATGCCCGTCTTTTTCTTCCATGTCTTCTGCGAGCTCACATTGTGCAAGTATATTACCTTGCTCCGCACCAATAAGTATGTCGGCTAACTTTTGTGGGGTTAGCGCGCGGCTAGGATGTTCACTGTAATGGGTGAGTAAATGGCCTAGTTTGGCATCGTCGGTTTGTGTTTTTTTTAAGTCGCTTTTTTTAAATTTTAGGCGGAACTTGTTGCCATTAGCATCGGTTTGAATAAGGTTAGTATTTTGGTTAGCCATTAGTAGGCTCCTGTATCGTAACTTTGCTGAAAGTCGCCACTGTGATCAGGGCGCATAAAGTCTTGTTCGTTTTTTTCGCTTTGGTGCCATGTACCTGTTTTAGCGTTAAGTGGGGTAAATTCAATAACACCACCGTCCATCCAGCTAGCACGAATAGCCATTGCTAGTGCTACGGCAGTATCGCCATGACGTTGGCGGCCATCGGTTCCTTTGGTTGACCCTTTGTCTATTTTAGGAATACCGCGAATAGTTTGTATTTGGTTTAGGTCGTCTTGAATATCTTGATGTCGGGGTATTTGTAAGTTTCCGTCTTCAAATTCTGCTTTAAGTTTGGGCATCCATTCCATGTACCATTTGTCGGTTAACATCACTTGTTCAACCATTTCAGTACCGTAATGCTCTGCGGCTGCTTCAGCTAAATACCCGCCATTACCTGTGGCGTCAAAGGCTAAGCCTTGCAATCTTGGTAGTCGGTCACCAATATAAAACAGTAATTCTTTTTGCGCATCGTAGGTTAAGTTACTCATTTCCAGTAAAAACGGCACGCGCTTGGTTAAATCTTTATTTATTTGTAAGGGCACAAATACTGACAAGTCACCTTTGCGAGCAAAATCTTCACCAAAAGCATGATTTAAGTCTTGTTTAAGGGCTATTAAATGAGGATTTAAGGCATCAAACCATTCTTTAATTTGCATTTGTTTGTGACGCATTGACCAAGATAAAAAGTCTTTGTCGGCAGTAAAGCGTAAAATAGGAATATCCGACTTCATCGCTGCATCTACCAGAACACGCTTAATATAAATACCGCTGCCTTGTTTGGGCACACAAAAGTATTCTTCTTGAGCGTCGTCTTCACTAGCGGTTGCTTTAAGTAAATCGGCTATCCACTTATCTTCACCTTGTTTGCTCCATGTGGTGCCTTTAATTTGACAAATACGTTGGTATAAACCTTCGTTACAAGCATCTTCTAAGGTTATTCGGTGTACTGAATAATCTTTTTTGCCTGCTCGACTGTCGTTAATGAGTTGGTTAAATAAGTTGTCTACGCCATTGTGGGTTGATATTAAACGTACTTTTGCGCCCCACATAGTTAGGGCTAATGCCGCTTTGAGCACTTCGGCTAAGCGATCATGAAAAGCGGCTTCATCAATGGTGACATTACCCTGCATACCCCGTAAATTTGAGGGGTTTGAACTAAGCGCTTGTATTTTAAAACCACTGGCAAAGTGAATAGCAAAGGTGAGTATTTCTTTACCGTCTTGCCCTGCATCAATAAATATTTCTTCTTGTATGTCACCAGCTACTTTGTCAAACGCTTTTGCCCACATCGCACACGCGTCAATAAACTCACGCGCCATTTCTTTATTAGAGCCAACATAAAAATGATTAGTACCCTGAAAGGCTTTTGCTTTACTGGCAGATAAAACGGCATCAGCGGCTTCTGCCCAAGTAAGACCTGTTCGACGTGATTTTTCAGCAATTTTTAACGGGGCATCATCAGCTATCCAGCGTTTTTGATAACCGAGTAGTAATTCGTTTTCATCGAATGGCGTGAGTTCTTGCGCGACTGAAGTCGAGCCTACTGGTGATTTCATCAGGCAATACCTAAAATTTCACGTTTAATGGCATTAGCACCTGCAGTCGTTAAGCCTGCTTGTACGGCGGCATCTTCTACCAGTGCTGCGGCTTCTTCAGCAAACGTCTTACGAATTTCTTTTTCGCGTTTGGTAGATTCTGTGGCTGCTTTTTCTAGCTTTTCAATGCCTATGGCAAGGTCTTTAATAAACTTAGGCTCTACGGTTTCATCGCTATTACTGACTTTTAGCACTTGTTCAAAGGCGAGGGTGCGTACCATTTCAATTAATATATTAGAGACGTCGCCACTGGGTTTATTGCCTAGTTTTGCTACCCATTGCTCTGATACGGCGCGCGCTTGCGCTATACGTTGCCCTGCGGTTTGCATATTAGTGCTGTAGCGATTAATACCCGATTTGCTGAGTTTGTCGCTATGATCTAAGCCTGCATCGAGAATAAGGGCATTGACTTTGTCGAGAATGGCCGACTGGGTAAGTTTACCATCGCGCAGTAGTTCGTCTAATTTGGTTTTAATGTTCTCAGGCAGTTGATGCACTTTTGAGGGTTTGCCGCGAGTTTTGCGCTCTGTTGCTTTAGCCATTATTGTGCCCTCGGACGTTTTACTCCTGGCACAACCGCAATACCTTCGGCAACGTCTTGACCTCTGGCGGTAAGTTCGGCATTTAATATGCTGCCGATAGTATGTAACTTAACGAGTCCTTGCTCTTCTAGCCAATACAAATGGGTTTTAACTTGGTCACCACTCATGACATTGTGATATAAATCGCACACTGCGCGAATAGTTTCGTGGTTGTCTTTAAAGCCTTTGGCGGCATTTAAGGCGTGTAAAATAGATTTACGTTCGTTTGCGTTATGAATATCTTTTAATGACATTACTTCGATCCTTTTAATTCGTTTTCAACTAACATATCGAGTTGGTTACTTACTCGCGCCAGTAACTTTTTTACGCCGTGAAATTCGCCTTTAATTTCTTTTATTTGTAATTCAATATTATGAATTTCATTTTTATTTGGCTGTGCTTCAAAGGCGATTTCAAGTGCACTAACTTTTTTGACGATATGATTTACTTCTTCTTTTTTTGCATAGGTTTTACTAAGCGCCCATAGGCCCGCACCAATAAGAAAGTTGAGTATAAAAAAGATAAATTTCCACTCCCCTAAAAACCATTGCATCATTAAAACTGTCTCCCTGTTTTGCGATAATGTTTTTGTTGATGATCAAACAATTGTTGACAATTAATGCAACGCACGGCATTAACCAATTTAATGCGCTGGGTTTGAATAATATCGTCGCACTCAAGACAATGACGAACCCCTTTAACCACTAACGGTTTTTCATGCTGTTTATTGGCTTTTAATGCTTGTTCGCGCTGCATTTCTTCTAATTGGCTGGCTCTGTCTACTACGTCGGTCATTAGATTTTTTTTCCTTTGTATGGGCTAAAGGCGTCAAAGGTACGAAAGCCCATGTACGCTAATAAGGGTGAAAATAATAAGGTTGCCAGCTGCCAATTTGCGCCAGTACCGTTAAGCGCAATACTTAATACTTCCATGCCAATAACATACGCTGAGCCGATATAACCTGAGAAACGTGCCATTTTAGGGCGCGTTTGACGGGTATATTCACCTTGGCTGTTATCACCATTTTGAATAGTTTTTTGTTGTGCGTTGTGCATGGCAATATTGTATTGATACTGGTTTTGCTCTCGCTGTGTTTCAATTTGTTTTAAATCGCGCTCAATTTCGGCTAAGGCTTTACGTTCTTCACCTGTTAGATTATCAATAGTGTTAGCGACGGCACTGAGTTGTTGGTCTGGTCGTTTGCCTTGTACTGCATCAATAACGTTACTTAGCACGTCGGTTACTTGTTTTGTTTTGCCACCTTTAGCACTGCCTAGGGCGTTAAGCAGCATTGAACCGCCTTTAAGTAATAAAGCTGAGGTTATGATTGACATGATAATTTTCCTTGTTGCAGGTGAATAGATGAATGCTTGCTCGGTATAGCACCCGTAGCACGCCCAATGGCTATTTTTATGTCAATGTCGCTTACGCTATCCCAACCTAACTTATATTGTTTTATATGGTGTACAGGGCGATAGATGCACGAGAAGACAACAGGTTCCCCCTTTAGCGCTAAGTTAACCTCAGCGCGCAGCCGTGCATGACGGCCTTCTTTAATGCGATCGTCACGTTTAGTCATGTCTACCTCGCTGTTCGTGTTTGTTTAGCAGTAGGTAGCATTCGGTTAAGACAAAAAAGGCGCGATTTAGCCAACCTTTAATAAACTGATTTTGCTCGGGATGTTTTTGAACTAATTTACTGTAACGCTGACAACGATATTTGCTGTAGTCGATTAGGGTTAAGCTGCCATTGACTAATGATGTGGCGGCAAGGGTTTGACTACCAATAATGCCATCTGGTGTTACACCAACGACTTTTTGTAAGGTTTTACGGGCAAAGCTGCCGCCTTGATTAACGGCGGTGTCAAATACCATAGTAGCTATTGCTACTGGCAATTCATTACAGTGATTTTTAAGCCAATAGTCGTGATAGTAAATGGCAATGGCTTGCTCGTGAGTGATGTTTTCAGGGGCAATGTCGCCAATGCCATCTAAATTAATATCAATTAAATTATCAGACACGCCATCGCGTAGGTCGGATATACCAAAGTTGGTTTTACCGCCATGATCATTAGGATCATCAACATAACCGCCTTCACGCCCTAAGACTAAATGAATAGCATTAAGGGCGTTGCTTGGTATGTTTT
>WGGB01000145.1 GCA_015491935.1 Alteromonadaceae bacterium | reverse complement strand
TACATACGCTACTTCAAGCTTCTACACACGAAAAATTAACGAATTTACGCACTAATATTGTTAATAATATTATTGCGCCAATTGAGATCATTGCACGTAAGTGCTAGATACCTATATTTTAGTAGCTATATTTTAATAGTAAGAAATTTAATCGTAAGAGAGAACAAATAATGAAAAAAATTGCAATAATTCTAAGTGGTTGTGGTGTTTATGATGGCAGCGAAATTCATGAGGCCGTATTAGCTATGTTGGCTATTAGCCAACAAGGTGCGCAATACCGTTGTTTTGCGCCAAACATTAACCAGCATCATGTGGTGAATCATTTCACGGGTAATATTGAAGATAATCAAACACGTAATGTATTAGTAGAGTCAGCTCGAATTGCTCGTGGTGATATTGAAGATATTAATGATTTGGTTGTGGCAGATTTTGATGCGCTAGTTTTACCGGGTGGTTTTGGTGCCGCTAAAAATTTATGTGATTTTGCTATTAAGGGTGACAAGTGCACCATGCAAGGTGATGTTTTACAAGCTTGCCAAGCTTTTGCTCACGCCAAGAAACCTGCTGGCTATATTTGTATTGCGCCAGCGATGATAGCACTTGTTTATGGTCAAGGCAGCCAAGGGACGATAGGAACCGATAGTGATATTGCTGCACAATTAACGACGATGGGATTAGAGCATATTAATTGCTCTGTTAATGACGTGGTTGTTGATGAAAAAAACAAGGTTATTTCAACGCCAGCTTATATGCTTGCTGGCGATATTAGTGAAGCCGCACAAGGTATTAATAAGCTAATACAAACTTTATTAGCCATGGCGTAAGCTAAATTTATTTGCTGAAAACAATGTGTTTTTTAGTGTAGAGGACAATATTATTTCTTTATTTACTTCACTGAGTTTTAATAACCAATTTATTAAAGCGTTACCTGCTGATGTTGACGAAACGAATCAGCCTAGACAAGTACATAATGCTGCTTATTCTTGGGTTAAACCAACATCTGTAGTAAAGCCTAAACTCATTGCTGTTAGCCAAAATGTAGCAGGAATTTTAGGCTTTTTACCTTCAGAATTAACACACTATGAATTTGCTGAAGTTTTTACAGGTAATAAACTACTTGCAGGTATGCAGCCTTTTGCCATGTGTTATGGTGGTCATCAGTTTGGTCATTGGGCTGGGCAATTAGGTGATGGTCGTGCGATTAATTTAGGTGAAGTACAGACTAAAAATCATGGTTTGCAAATGTTACAGCTAAAAGGTGCGGGTCGTACACCTTATTCGCGCACAGCTGATGGTTTAGCCGTGTTACGTTCTTCAATTCGCGAGTTTTTATGCTCAGAAGCTATGTATCATTTAGGCATACCTACCACCAGAGCATTAAGTTTATGTTTAACAGGGGAACAAGTCACAAGAGATATGTTTTATGACGGTTATCCTAAGCTTGAGTTGGGGGCTGTGGTGTGCCGAGTTTCCTCTTCTTTTTTACGTTTTGGTAGTTTTCAATTACCCGCCGCGCGTAAAGATTTGTCATTGTTAAAGCAATTAGTTGATTATGCTATTCGTACTGATTTTTCGCGGTTATTAGATGAAAATTCTGGCGTTTACGATGCCAATTTGTATTTAAAATGGTTTGCAGAGGTTAGTGAGCGTACCTGTTCACTCATTGTTCATTGGCTTCGTGTTGGCTTTGTTCATGGCGTGATGAATACGGATAATATGTCAATTATTGGCGAAACAATTGATTATGGTCCTTATGGTTGGATTGATAATTTTGATATTCATTGGACACCAAATACGACTGATGCCCAAGGAAAACGCTATTGTTTTGGCGCACAGGCAGAAATAGGGCAATGGAATTTATTTCAACTTGCGAATGCTATTTTCCCTTTGATTAATGATGCTGAACCATTAAATAAAATTTTAAACGAATATGCAGAAAATTATCAACGGCAATGGTGTTTAATGATGGCGAAAAAATTGGGATTTGCTCACTACCAAGGTGAAAGTGATCAACAGCTATTTGTTGATTTAGAAGTGCTATTAAGTTCGATTGAAACAGATATGACAGTATTTTATCGTCAGCTTGCCAAATTTGAAATAAAAAAAGCCCCCGTACAAGAACAAGATTGGTTGCCTATTTTAACGGCTGCTATTTATAACAGTGCCGTATTATCCCTGACATTAAAAGAGCAATGGTCACAGTGGTTTACTCGCTATAGTGAACGTTGTCAGCAGGATGAACACTCGACAGTGGATAAAATAACGCTAATGAATAACACCAACCCGAAGTTTGTGCTGCGTAATTACCTTGCTCAACAAGCAATTGAAGCGGCGGAGCAAGGTGATTATAGCGAAATTGAGAAATTACAAAAAATATTGCAAAACCCTTATAATGAGCAAGAACACTATCAAGCTTATGCCCAAAAAAGGCCTGAATGGGCGCGCAATAAAGCAGGATGCTCTGCTTTATCTTGCAGTTCATAATTTTTAAGTTTAAATAAAATATAGATATAAATAGATAAAGCGTTAATCGTCGGTGTTATCTTGCTGATCTTTTAACGCTTGTTCTTTAAGTTGAGCTTGTTCAATACGCCATTTTTGTAACTCAGCATAGTAATGATCCCAAACACAGGGATTACAAGCACCGCCGCCACAACAATCGTCATCGGCTGGGGGAATAGGTTTTTCCATTGCAGTTGTCATAAGTTTTCTTTGTTAAACTCGTAGCATTAATTGATCTACTACTATTTTATCAATAAAAAAGCCCTGAAACAATTCAGGGCTTTTCGTTTGATTTATCGCATAAAAAAATTATTCTTCGTCAGATAACTTTTGCTCTAAGTAGTGAATATTAGCACCGCCATTGACAAAACCTTGATCCATTAAAATATCTTGGTGTAAAGCAATGTTGGTTTTAATACCGTCGACAACTAACTCGTTTAAAGCATTACGCATACGAGCCATTGCCACGTCGCGGTTATCACCCCAAGTGATCAGTTTACCTATCATTGAATCGTAATGTGGTGGTACAGTATATTCCGCATAAATATGCGAATCCCAACGAACACCTAAGCCACCGGGCGGATGAAAACGAGTGATTTTACCTGGTGAAGGAATAAAAGTACGAGGATCTTCAGCGTTAATACGACATTCAATAGAATGACCAGCAATTTTAATATCTTCTTGGGTATAAGATAATGGCTGACCCGCAGCAATACGTAATTGTTCTTTAATTAAGTCAACACCCGTGATCATTTCAGTGACTGGATGTTCAACTTGAATACGAGTATTCATTTCAATAAAGTAAAATTCGCCATTCTCATACAAAAATTCAAAAGTACCCGCACCGCGATAATTGATTTCCAGACAAGCATTACAACAACGTTCACCAATTTTGGCGCGCATTTCCGGGGTTATACCAGGCGCTGGCGCTTCTTCAACCACTTTTTGATGACGACGTTGCATTGAACAATCACGCTCACCTAAGTGAATAGCGCTACCTTGACCATCAGCTAATATTTGAATTTCAACATGACGTGGGTTTTCAAGGAATTTTTCCATGTAAACCATGTCATTTTTGAAAATAGTGCCCGCTTCTTTTTTAGTTAGTGCAATAGATTCAACTAATTCTTCTTCACTGCGAACAACACGCATACCACGACCACCACCGCCACCTGCTGCTTTAACAATAACTGGATAACCAATACGTTTGGCGTGTGCTTTGTTAAGCTCAGCATCCTCCGTTAACGGACCATCTGAACCCGGTACACAAGGCACGCCTGCAGCTTTCATTGCTCTAATAGCGGCAACTTTATCACCCATAATACGAATACTTTCTGCCGTTGGGCCAATAAAGGTAAAACCTGATTTTTCAACTTGCTCAGCAAAATCAGCATTTTCAGCTAAAAAACCATAACCAGGATGAATAGCCACGGCATTAGTGACTTCTGCTGCCGTAATAATTGACGGTATATCTAAATAGCTTGAGGTTGCAGGGGCTTTGCCTATACAAATCGTTTCGTCTGCCAATAAAACATGTTTAAGGTTTCTGTCAGCCGTAGAATGTACCGCCACCGTTTTAATACCAAGCTCTTTACACGCTCTTAGTATTCTTAATGCAATTTCGCCACGATTGGCGATAACAACTTTATCTAACATGGAATTACCCTTATTTGTTGGGCTTATTCAATGATGAATAGCGGTTGATCAAATTCAATAGCATCTTCGTTTTCAGCTAAAATGGCTTTAATAGT
>WGGB01000144.1 GCA_015491935.1 Alteromonadaceae bacterium | reverse complement strand
CTTTAAGTTTTAACATTAGTAAGTAATAAGCTTACTGAACACATAGTTACGATAAAAACCAAACCAGCAAACATTTGTTGAGTTATTGATTTTTATCGTTATTTTTTCAATGCAAGTGACGATTCGTCAATTTAGTTCTCGAAATGGAGATAATGATGTCAAAAAACATATTTAAATGGTTAACTGATCACCCGTGGTTGGTGATATTAACTTCAATATTATTAGTTTTTGCTGCAACCTATGGTGCTCAAAAATTAGTTTTTAAAAGTGATTATCGCGTATTTTTTGGTAAAGATAACCCACAGTTGGTTGCTTATGAAGCAATGCAAAAAATTTACAGTAAAAGTGACACGGTAAATTTTATTTTAGCACCTAAAAATAAAAAAATATTCACCCCAAAACACCTTGCTGCCATTCAATTACTCACCGAAAAAAGCTGGCAAATCCCTTATTCTACCCGAGTAAATTCAATCACTAATTTTCAATATAGTCATGCTGAAGATGATGACATGATAGTTGAAGACTTGGTTGACGATACCTCAAGACTAACCAGAAATGATCTTGAAAAAATCAAAAAAATTGCACTTAGTGAACCCTTATTAATTAATAGTATTATTTCAAAAAATGCTGATGTCACCAACGTTAGCGTGACTATTCAATTACCGGGAAAAAATCCAGTTAAAGAAATGCCCACGGTAGTAAAAAAGGTTCGTCAATTAAAAGCAGAGTTTGAAGCCAAAAACCCTGATATTAAAGTCTATTTATCAGGCATGGTAATGATGAACACTAGCTTTGCCGAATCTTCTATTCATGATAGCTCAACACTAGTACCTTTAATGTTTTTAGTCGTTATTGTGGCCATTGGTTTATTACTCAAAACAATCACTGGGACTATTTCTACTATCTTAATTATTCTTTTAAGTATTGCTTCAACAATGGGCTTAGCGGGTTGGTTAGGCTTTTACTTAACAGGACCTTCATCTTCTGCACCAACAATGATTTTAACCTTAGCAGTCGCCGATTGTATTCATATATTATCCAGTATGTTTTATGAAATGCGTCGCGGCATGGAAAAGAAAAAAGCAATATTAGAAAGTTTAAAAGTCAATCTACAACCAATATTTTTAACCAGTGCCACCACGGCTATTGGCTTTTTGAGTATGAATTTCTCTGATTCACCTCCTTTTAGAGATTTAGGTAACTTAGTGGCTATAGGTGTTACTATCGCCTTTATTTTATCGGTAACTTTATTCCCCGCTTTGCTTTCGGCTCTGCCATTACGAGTAAAACAAAAGCCAGAAGAAAAACATGATCTTATGGACAAAATATCACAGTTTGTTATTAATAAACGTAGAATATTATTGCCTGTAATGTCAGTTATTATGCTAGGTTTTGCCGTTTTTATTCCAAATAATCATTTAAACGATGACTTTGTGAAGTATTTTGATGAAACCGTGCCTTTTCGCCAATCGACTGACTTTATGCAGCAACATTTATCAGGAATGGCTGTGGTCGAAATATCAATAGACAGTCAAAAATCAAGTGGCATTAATTCACCCGAATATTTAAAAACACTTGATAAATTTACTCAATGGCTACGCAATATGCCAATGGTAGATCATGTAAATACCCTTACTGATACGATGAAGCGCTTAAATAAGAATATGCATGGTGATGATCCTAGTTGGTATAAATTGCCCGATAGTAATGAATTGTCTGCACAATATTTACTATTATATGAAATGTCATTGCCTTACGGCTTAGACTTAAATAACCAATTAAATGTTGATAAGTCATCATCACGTATTATTGCCACCTTTAAAAATATGACGTCTAATGAAATGTTAGCCACAGAAGCTTTATTACAACAATGGTTTAAAGATAATGCTAGCCAATATAAAGTATCTATTGCCAGTCCTAGTTTAATGTTTGCTCATATTGGTAAACGTAATATTCGCAGTATGTTAATTGGTACTACGGCTGCATTAATATTAATTTCAGTATTACTAGGTTTTGCTTTAAAATCAGTTCGTTATGGTTTAATTAGTTTATTACCTAACTTAGCGCCCGCAGCTGTTGCCTTTGGTTTTTGGGGCATAATTAATGGAGAAGTAGGCTTAGCCATGTCAGTTGTAACAGGTATGACATTGGGCATTATTGTTGATGATACCGTGCATTTTTTAAGTAAATATTTGCACGCTCGTCGAGAAAAAAATGCCAATAGTCAACAAGCGGTTCAATATGCTTTTGGCAGTGTCGGTCGCGCCCTGTGGATCACTACTTTTGTTTTAGTAGCTGGCTTTGCCGTACTAGCGCAATCAAGCTTTAAATTAAATTCCAATATGGGATTGCTAACCTCTATTACTATATTAATCGCACTTATTGTCGATTTCTTATTTTTACCGCCATTACTAATGAAATTAGACAACGGCGACAAATTATCAGCGGAGAAAAAATAAATGAAATGTTCAACCACTTGTTATCAATCAACAGTTTCATCAACATTGGCATTAGGCTTATCTTTTGCAGTAATGTTATTGTTAGCGACTGCTTTTCCAAGCCAAGCGGCAACACCTGAGCAAGAAGGTTTAGCTATTTCTAAAGAAGCAAAATCTCGTGATTTGGGCTGGCAAGATTCAATGGCTAATATGGTAATGAAATTGCGTAATAAACAGGGACAAGAAAGTGTT
>WGGB01000143.1 GCA_015491935.1 Alteromonadaceae bacterium | reverse complement strand
TTACGATAAGACATATATAACTTAACCTGTTGTTGGGTTATGGGTTTTCCAGGCATATAAATCTCTTGATGATTAAATATTCCTGAAGTTTACCAAAACCGGCCAAGCTAATTGTCGCGAACCGGTCAAGTTAATTGTCGCCTAATACTTGTTTACTCTGCAAATGAATTCGCTCAAGTATTTAAGTTGCTCCCAAAAGATGAACAAGTCAAAATGATCAATATGCTAACAGTTGCGAAGGCAAAATCAGCTTATTCAAATAATGATGATCTTGCATCATTTGTAGAAGAGCACCTTGGGTGGGCTATAGGTACTAGTAGTCAAGCTCATATCCAACAATATATTTTGAAAAACATAACAAGTAAATCCAGGTGACGCCTATGGCGCACCTGATTTAGGCGTTATGTGCTTGATTGTCATCGTGTCGTTATACTGTCGTCTAAATTGCGTCACCGACATGGCCAAAAATAGTTAATAGTTTCCCAAAAGCGGAGGTGAGGAAATATAATGATTGTTAAAAAACTAAGAGAAAAAAATAATTGGTCTCAAGAGCAACTAGCTCTAATGGCTGGTTTAAGCTTAAGAACGATTCAAAGAGTTGAAGCAGGTAACAAAGCAAGTCTTGAAACTCTTAAATCACTTGCCTCTGTTTTTGAAATAGAAATCTCAAAACTAACAGAGGAAATTATTGTGATTGATAAAGAATCGAAAGAATGGAAATCAGAGCCATGGATAATTAGATTGTTTTTAGCTGGAGTAAAAAAACGTTCCCATTTTCTAGCAATAGAATACTTTTTATTAATTGTAGGTGTTGTATCTTGGTTGTTTTTTAAACCATTGGCTACTACAGTGCCCATAGCATTTTTAGGGGCATACATTAATTCAAAATTAATTTCATATATTGACGAACGTTCATATTGGTAATGCACATACAAGTTGCTCAAAAGGACAAAAAACAGCTGGCTATTTTCGTTTCTCAACATTATAGCCAAACTTTTTTTAGCCGCTTAATACAAGCGTTAGGCGAACATAGTAATCTGGAGTATATATGGCAGTTTGGGCATTTAGTAAAGTCGATAATTCTGACAATCGAACTATGGTCTTTGAATCAATCCGAAAAGGTAAATCTAGATTTGGTTGGTCTCAAAAAGAGGAACACAACCTTCTACTTAAAAAGTGGTCAGAGTGGCATTCTAAACAGCAATTCTTATTGGAAATTAAGGCTGATGACTGGATAGTGCATATTAATACACCAAAGTGGGGGCAATGCACGGCTGTTAAGGTCATAGGACCTTATGAATTTGATGAAGGGCTACAAAGTACGCATGGTATAGATTTTCGTCATGTAATTCCTGTTGATATTGAATCAATATGTGTTTTCAACAGGCGAGATGACAACGTTCTTCCATCCGTTAACTTACGTCCCCGAAGCCGATACCATAGAGTTTATGAAGAGCAAGATTTCCACCAAACAATTTCCAATTTAAGAGATAATAAAATTGACTTAAGTAAAGACACGAAAGGTGAGTTTTACTTAAAAGAAAAAACGGAATCCTATTTGGCTGAAATTACCTCATCGATTCAACAAATGAATAAAAGCAAAGATTTGGAAATGTATCTTGCTAAGGTTTTTAGAAAAATTGAAGGTGTTGTGGACGTCAAAGAAAATGGATCAGGATGGGGCTCTGATAATGGAGCAGACTTAATTGTTACATTTAAGAATTTAAATATTGAGAATAAAGTAGTTGTTCAAGTTAAATCATTTGAGGGAAGCCATCATTCTCTAGAAGCTGTTTCGCAGATCGAAAATGCAATTGATGTTTATAATGCCAATGCAGGACTAATTATTACGACGGCATCAACCACTGAAGCTCTAGACACTTCTGTTCAAAATTTGAATGAAAAACTTGACAAACAAATTGACCTAATGGCAGGTGTGGATGTTGCCAGATTTGTTTTAAAGTACGCACCTGAAATGGTATTTAAAGTCTAAAATTCGCATACAAGTCATTCAAAAGGACAAAACAGTTGGCTTTTGCTCATTCTTCGCACATTATAGCCAACCATCATTTTCTGCTTAGCAAGGCGTTATATTTTTCTTAGAGTGCAGAGTTAAAATCCATACTTTTATGTAATATACGAACTATTAAAATTTGATTAACTTTATTTTCTTTGTAATAAACGATATGGCTAGCTTGAGGGTATTTGTTATAACCTTCTCTTATGTGATCACAGTTGATCCCTAATTCAGGTTCATCAGCTAGTAATTGAAATGTATTATCTAATATTTTTAAATAGTCATTTCTTTGTGAGTTACCCCACGTTAATTGGGTATACCGAGCTATCTTAATTAAATCTGACTTGGCTTTCGTAGATAATAAAAATTTACTCATTAATGGTTATCTTTATCTAACTCAGTTAACAAGCTTTCATAACTGTAGTCAGCAATTCCGCTTTGTTCGCCCTCGATTAGCATATTACGTAAATTTAATAATTTAGCTTCTTGATCCTCTAAAACTCTTAACCCCGCTCTAACAATTTCACTTGCCGAGCCATAACGACCAGTGCTAAGTTGTTGGTTTATAAAATGATCAAAATGTTCGCCTAGTGTAACGCTTGTGTTTTTAGCCATAATTGAGTTCTCTATGTATACCAATATATATTGGATTGTGGTATAAAAAACATAACAAGTCAATTAAACAGACACATAAATCTGGTTTTGGGCAATAATTATCCATACAAGTTAATCAATAAATATTGCACCCAAGCTTTGGTTGAAAAGGTTAGCTTCATTCTATTGGCTCTTTTTCAAGACTCTTACGATCAAATGTTTTTGGCTGGGTAAAATAAGCACTGAAAATTAATCTATATGTAGCAGAAAATTTATTCCAGAACTATTTAATTTAATCGTCTTGTATTTAGTGTGTAGTCATCTTGATAAAAATCATATTGCAGCTATTTTTTCTTATAAATTAAGTGGTTGTTGACACTATCTATTATTGCTTTTATTATCATACACAGAAATTATCCACATTTAACTATGAATAATTTCAGTAAAAAAGCCGATTAGGCTGTAATCAATTTTTAATCACATAATAAAAGAAGTAGAAGTATGTCACTAGTTATAAAAAAATGGTACGCAGGAAAAGAAGCCAATGAAGAGGGTAATTTTGTACACCTTGTAGGACGAGAATCAGGTCTTTTATCTTGGTTGCTATCTCTATTTAAAATTGATCCAACAAGTGAAGTTGAAATAAAAGATAATTTGTTAAAGTTTACATCATCGTCATTAGCTGGTCAGGAAAAAAGAATAATACCGATGAATTCGATAACATCAGCATATTATGGTTATGAAAAACCTTGGAAAATGGCGTTAATGTTAGGGATCTTATTTATGCCTGTTTTTTTTCTTGGTCTAGTAATTGGTCCTTTATATTATATTTTAAATAAAAACTTAACTGTTGGTGTTGTTGAAGCATCTGGTTGGGTTGGTGCTTTTTCTTTTAAACGTTCAGTAATTGAAGGGCAAAATATAAATGAGGAAGAAGCATATCAAGTAATCGAAATTATTAGATCTTTAATTGAAGAAAAAACAGCTTAACAAATTACTCAACTAAGACACATAAAGTTGGCTGTATTAGTTCTTCACATTTCAGTTAACTTTATTTAGCTGCTTATTGGGGCGTTAGGCATTTTTACTTACTAATAAAATAGAAGACACCCCTCTACTATAAATAATCACCATGGATTATCACAAGCCATTTCATTTTTATTAGTAAAATCACCTGTCAGTTGGCTTATTCATCTAAATTTAAATGAATAATAATGTGGATGTTATAAAAAGTAAGAATATTGGTGTATTTCAGGCATATTTGAGCGTTAAAGCTCAATAAGTTAACTTAATTGGTTATGAATATTTTATAGAATAACGCTAAGCAAATAGCTTTTGGCAAACAGACATCGTCGCACGCTTTTTAATGTGCTGATGCTGACAAAATACCGTTAAAGTTAAAGCTTCAGTATTACCTACCGCACCATGAAATACCTGTCTAAATTGTGTGGTTAAAGTAAGCCAATTTTCTGTGCTGATATTTAATCGCGTTAATATGCTGGGCAAGTTATTATCAATGTAACCCCGTTTATCCTCCCTCATACAACGACCCGTTAAGTCTATCAGTTCAATGTAGTCTTTTAGCTCAAACGTTAAGCCTTTAGGTGCGCTGTGTCTTGGGTTACCAATAAAGGGGAAAAGCAGTTTGGGTTGTTTCGTTTTTTGTGCCGCTTTTATCCGTTGTTGAATGCTGGTGTGGTTTGAGCTTTCGGGGCTTTTAGCTATATTGGCTCTTATTGGATTTAAGTCAACATACGCCATACAGGCAATAACAGCAGCTTCATCTAATAAGGCTTGTGATTTAAAACGCCCTTCCCAGAATCTACCAGTACAATTGTCTTCTTTATTGGCTTGTACAGCAATACTTTCATTGAGAATACGCATAAACCAGCTAATGTCGGTTAATCGTGCTCGATACACTTTTGCTGTTTCTTCCAATATTTGTTGCAACGGCTTAATCAGTTTATCACCGCGTAAATATTGTTGAGTGATAAGTGTGCCTTTAAATAATTGATGCCAACGGGTAATAACTTCATGCATTGACCATGCTTTAGCTTTTTCAACGTCAACATGTAAAACTATATGGGTATGATTACTCATTACCGCATAAGCACAAACATCAATAGCAAACGTTTGACTTAACGTTAATAGTTTATCCTCAACCCAACCGCGTCTATGTTCAAAGCTTTGCCCTGTAACCTTATCTTCTCCACATAAAAAAGCTCGACGTACACAACGAGAGATGCAGTGATAATAACAGGTATCAATTAAACTAACTTGCTGTTTTCTTGCCGTTGCCATAGTAACCTCAACTGGTTTTATTGCTGATTAAATAAGCATAGTTGAGGCTTTGGTTTATTTCTCTTTTAAAGGGGGGGTTTGTTATTTTAAGAAGAAACACAAAATCCCAGTTATCAAGCATTTTTGGCTGGCTAAACAAGATTCACAAAACAAATAAAAGAATTACATAATAAAGAAATTACTATTAGCAAGAAATGTTTATGCAGGTTTCCATTACTTGTTGTTTTTCAGTTGAAAAAGACTACTATACAAGCCAATTAAAATTTAACTTTTTTGGAATCAATAATGACTAAAAATATCAAGGGAACCCAAACAGAAAAAAATCTTTTAATTTCATTTGCCAGTGAATCACAGGCGAGAAATAGATATACCTATTTTGCGAGTAAAGCTAAAAAAGAAGGGCTAGTTCAAATATCTGAAATATTTACAGAAACGGCAAACCAAGAAAAAGAACATGCTGAAAGATTCTTTAAGTTTTTAGACGGTGGTGAAGTTGAAATAACAGGAAAATTTCCAGCAGGAAAAATTGGCACTACCTTAGAAAATTTGAATGCTGCTGCTGAAGGTGAAGAATATGAATGGGAGGAAATGTATCCAGCCTTTGCTAAGATCGCACGAAAAGAAGGATTTATTGATATTGCGATGGCATTTGAAGCCATTTCTATTGCAGAAAAACAGCATGCTAAACGTTATCGAGATTTAGCAAAAAATTTAGCATCAGGGAAAGTATTTAAAAAAGATGGGGTTGTTGTATGGCGCTGCAAAAACTGTGGTTATCTTCATGAAGCAAAAGGAGCTCCAAAGGTATGTCCTGCCTGCCTTCATCCGCAAGCCTATTTTGAACTATTGGGTGAAAATTGGTAGGTTGTAATAATCTATTCTGTATCAAGTATTTTTACTTATAAATCAAAGGATTATTGGTGTGGTTGATGATTACTATTAGTGTTAAAAATAAAGAATTTATCTGTATTTAAACATGGAGTTTTTCAGCTGAAAAAGGCTGTTATGTTTTCTTCAACTATTCTTACACGGGGGGTAATAAACCCAAAAATCAGTTGGGTGCTAATCCATAAAAACAACCAAGGTGCTTTTTTTAAGCTTTTTTGTTTGTGTTTTTTTGACTACAATACAACATAACTTATTTTAACTCGACTTTAATAATGGCTGCATCGCCTGTTTTTTCACTTGGGCGTAAGACTTCAATATAAAAGATTTTGGTTCGCTTGTTTTGATCTGAAAAACCAAAGGATGATAAACGGTATGGTTTATTGGGCGATATATAATCCAATTGTTATAGAGCCATGTGAAACTGGCTGGTATAATAGCAACAATTGCTTTTATCAATCTCAAGAATTGACTTTTCCCATTTTCATATTTTCAATTTGTCAGCCATACTTGTTATAGTTAATAATGAAAATTAGGAAATAGTATGTCTTTAACGACAGTAGCTACACAAAAAGAAGGTCAAAAAGTACCTAGTGTTAATTTTATTATGCATAATAATGACAATTGGGCGACTCGTAGCACCACAGATATTTTTGATAATAAAACCGTAGTGGTTTTTTCTTTGCCTGGCGCATTCACACCAACTTGCTCATCATCACATTTACCTCGTTATAATGAACTTGCAAGTGTATTTAAAAGTAACGGTGTGGATGAAATTGTATGTTTATCTGTAAATGATACTTTTGTCATGAATGCTTGGGCTGCAGATCAAGAAGCTGAAAATGTAACTTTGATCCCCGATGGTAATGGTGAGTTTACTGCGGGTATGGGTTTATTAGTCGATAAAAAAGAGCTAGGTTTTGGTAAACGAAGTTGGCGTTATTCAATGTTGGTTAAAAACGGCATTATTGAAAAAATGTTTATTGAGCCAAATAAGCCGGGCGACCCATTCGAAGTCTCTGATGCTGATACCATGCTAAATTATATTAATCCTAATGCAAAGGCACCTGACGATATTATTGTATTTAGTAAAGCAGGTTGCCCTCATTGTGCTAAAGCTAAGAGTGCACTGGCGGAGCAAGGCTTAAGTTATGAAGAAATAGTTGTTGGAAAGGACATTAAATTAAAAGGCTTACGTGCTGCTAGTGGTGAAGTGACCGTACCACAAGTTTTTATTAATGGTGAGCATATTGGTGATAGTGAACAGCTAATTAACTATCTTGCAAAATAAATGCTTGTTAACAGCACTTGGCGCGATTTAAGTGCGCCAAACTGCTATTATTGTTTACCACTTTCTTTGTTAATTTGTACAATAAAATTATGAATGAACAACCTTATAACCCTTTACATGGTATCACTTTAAAAACCTTAGTTACTAGGTTGGTAGATCACTTTGGTTTTGACTATTTAGGTAAACAAATCAAAATTAAATGTTTTACACAGGATCCTAGTATTCAATCTAGCTTAAAATTTTTACGTAAAACACCTTGGGCTCGTGAAAAAGTTGAGCAACTCTATATTAAAAACCAAAATAAACTTTCAGAGCAGAAGTAAAAATACTAAAACTATAGTAATTTATGCTAGAAAAAGGCAGTCAAATGCGTCAATCTACATGACTCGCTGTAATTTTAAAGATAAATCCATGGAAAACACACATCATTATATTTTAACTTGGCAATGTCCTGATACTTGTGGAGTTTTAGCTAAAGTTAGTCAGTGCTTATTTAAGCATGGCGCCTTTATTACTGAAACATCACAATATAGTGATCCCTATACAGAACAATTCTTCTCTCGTGTAGCTTTTGATGATCGCCATTTGAATGTTTCTATTGATGAATTTAAATTAGCATTAACAAAACTAGCAGGACAATTAGATATGCAGTATCAACTGCGGGATAAATACGATTTCCCTAATGTTGTGATCGCAGTATCTAAAGATGATCATTGTTTAGTTTCTTTATTAACCAAATGGAAAGCTGGTGTATTACCTGTTAATGTTGCAGCAATTATTTCTAATCATAAAGATTGTGAAAAATTAGCACAATGGCATGAAGTTCCTTTTCATCACTTACCTATTTCAGCAGAAAATAGGCAAGAACAAGAAGCTAAAATTTTGGCTGTGATGGAAAATACTGATAGTGAGTTGCTGGTTTTAGCGCGCTATATGCAAATTTTATCTGATGACTTATGCCATAAAATCAAAGGTCATGCGATTAATATTCATCACTCTTTCTTACCAAGCTTTAAAGGTGCTAAGCCTTATCATCAAGCACATACTCGCGGAGTAAAAATTATTGGTGCTACTGCGCATTATGTAACACCAGATCTAGATGAAGGACCGATTATTGCGCAAGAAGTAAAACCGATTAATCATACTTTTACTATAAGACAAATGGTGCATTTGGGTCATGATTTAGAAGCTACCGCGTTGAGTCATGCGGTAAGATTACATGCAGAACAACGAATTTGTTTAAATGGCGATAAAACAGTGATTTTGTAGCCGCTTTATATAAAAGATTAGTATATTACTATAATGCTGAAATAACCTGTTTGGTTAATAGATGAAAACA
Organism: Alteromonadaceae bacterium; assembly: GCA_015491935.1. GTDB lineage: Bacteria > Pseudomonadota > Gammaproteobacteria > Enterobacterales > Alteromonadaceae. Next base: position 15,528 of record WGGB01000143.1, on the reverse strand, counting down.
TCTGAATTCATTATAAGTAATTGATTGTAATAACTAAAACAAATAATAGTAAACAAAACAATACACCCGTACTTGATCACTGACAAAAGTGTAGCAATTATTTTTGTCTAAAATTAGGGGCAATTATGAGTTTGTGATAAAAATTGCGCTAGCTATTAGTTGTTAATAAATAATTTAAAGAAGTGAACTATTATGATCAATATTGAAAAAATTCACCATGTTGCCTATCGTTGTAAAGACGCAAAAGAAACCACCGATTGGTACAAAGATAAATTGAATATGGATTTAGTGCTTGCCATTGCTGAAAATGAAGTGCCATCAACTAAAGCACCAGATCCTTATATGCATATTTTTCTAGATGCGGGTAATGAAAATGTATTAGCATTTTTTGAAATTCCTAATTCACCCGATATGGGGCGTGATGACAACACTCCAGCTTGGGTTCAGCATTTAGCACTACGAGTTGAAAGTCTTGAAGCACTAGTGGCAGCCAAAGACGAGTTAGAAAGTAAAGGAGTTGAGGTATTAGGCCCTGTTAATCATGGCGTGTTTAAATCAATTTACTTTTTTGATCCTAATGGACATCGTTTGGAGCTTGCTGCCAATACAGGTACGCCAGAACAATATAAGCAGTTAAATGAAGTGGGTACAGCCATGGTTGAAGAATGGGCTGTTACTAAAAAAGCACCTCGTCATGCTGCTTGGTTGCATGAGCAAGATTAATTCTCTTTGCTATTAAAGTAACAAAGCCAGCTAAGACGTTAGCTGGCTTTTTATTTAAGCATTGAAGATAATTTTACGGATTGCCTTGCACAGCTAACCAAAATGGAAATTTACCCACAGCTATTTTTCTCTCTACTTGCCAGTTAGTAGTATTAATTACCGCAATAGCATTTTCTTTTGGTAAGGTTACATATAGCCACTGACTGTTTTTACTTGCTCGAATACCGTGTGATGCGGTACCTAAGTTAATATTCTTTACCGTCAGTGTTTTGGTATTAACCACAGAAATAAAAGTATCGCCTATCGCGGCAGTGGCAACAAATTTTCCATTAGGAAAAACATCTATGCCTCCATGACCATTACCCACCGTGATAACATTCGTTACTTTTTCTTTAATTAAATCAACTACAGCAACATGATGAACAAAGTCACGCACATAAGCTATTTTTTCATCATTAGATAAATCTAAATTATGCGGCCCAGTGATCCCTGAAACAGGAATAATATGTGTCATTTTTGCACTTTTAGTGTCAATAACACCAATACCCGCACCACCTTGTAACGTTACATACGCAAGCTTTCCGTTTTTAGTAAAACGTACATTATGTGGGCCGGCAGCCGTTTTAATTGTACCTATATTTGTTAAGGATCTTAAATTTATAATGCTAATATTATTTGAACCTTGATTACTCACATAAGCAAATTTTCCATCGGGTGTTACTTTAACGCCTTTAGGTGCTTTACCAACATTAATAATGGCAAGCTTTTGTAATGTTTTGCTATCAAAAATATAAACAGTATTTGTAGAAGGGCTAGTGGATAACAGCATTTTTCCATTAGGCGTTAATGCGGTATAAAGCATATTTTCACCGCCTTGAACGACTTTTTCACTCGGAAATGCTTCAATCGTTGCACTAGCTTTCATTGATGAAAATACCGCATCAGGAAATTCAGCTATTGATGCTTTATCATTCGCGGTTAAATGATGATTTATGGTTTTTTCTGTTACAGTATTAACTTGTCGAGGTAGAGAAGAAAAATAAGCGGCTAAATTTTTAATATCAACCGTGGTTAAGCTTTGCGCCATAGCATTCATGGTGGCATTTTGGCGTTTTCCTGCTTTAAAGTCGTGTAATTGTTTTTGTAAATAAGCAAGCTTTTGTCCTGCTAAATTAGGAAATTCACTAGTTATGCCTATCCCATTATTACCGTGACAACCAGCGCACATTGCTGCTTTTAATTGACCTTGTTTATTTATTGATTCTGCTGCGTGTAGTGATGCTGCAAAAAGCATCGTTAATAAGAGGTTAGTGAATAATATTTTTTTCATTTTATTAGCTCAGTTAGTTAGGTCTAAAGAATAAGAATAATAAGTAGACAGAGAAAAGTATCGTTTTATTTCAGTAGTTACTAATATAATAAATATTCACTTAGCCATGATAAACAGTTATATTAAATAGTTATTAAAAAATGTATTTTTAGATCTGTATTGTTATCAACGATAGGTTTCGTAGAAAAATCAGTAAATCAGCCTTACTCCTTTAGCTATAACTTTTGTAAGACATTGACCATTAGTTTTTGTTTTAATTATTTTTATTTTATTTTGTTTTAAAAAAATAACTATAAAATACAATAAAATAAGTGGTAGATCTGTTGCTTTACTGAAAAAAGTTAAAAAACAACCTTGCTCATTTTATTTAGACAGGTAAAGTATTGCCCAGCTGTTCAGGAAGTAAAAATAAAAATAACAGCAACCAATAAAAAAATGGATAATTATCTACGGAAGGCTTCGAGATTCGAAAAGAATACTCACCTTATTAATAAGGATTGTTTACTTAAATTCAGGATGAATTAACTTATTATATCCTCCTTGTTAGGAGTTATGGAAAGCCCATAAGGTGTCAGGATGACCGAGAATAAAAAAATAAAGTAGGGAAGCGCTAATAATAATTAGGAATATGTCACTGTTAGCATGGATGAATAGTTATTGGTAGGATGCCAAACAGAATTGGAATATTAAAGTTGTGGTTTTACCATATACTTTCCGGAAGCGGTAGCTATTAAAGCTATCGCTTTTTTATTTTTACCAATAGTTTATTAATTCCCCAATAAATTTCTCTCATCTAATAAACTTTGCTAAAATAACGGTCATTATTGATAAACATTGAAAAAATTTCATGGCACGCACTAAAAAATCTAGAAAACCTGCTTCAGCACCAACGGCTAAGCCAAAATTAAGTAAAAAAGAACTCGAAAACGTTGAAAAGCGCATTCGTAAAAGTAAAGGTAAGCAAGCGGGTAATCGTCAACAAGAAGCAAAACCTCAAAAAAGTCAGCAACAAGATAAACCAAAAAGAGATCCTCGCCTTGGTAGTAAAAAACCTATTGTATTGATTAAAGAAACAGTAAAAACAACAAAGGTTCAACCACCCCAAAAAAGCAAAGTAGCAAGTATCGCAGCGGTAACGGTTATTGAAACTGATGTGACAGCTGAAATTGATATGATCGCTTTAGAAAAAGAAATAGAGGTTATTGAACAAGATCAACAGCTACAAAATATTTTAACCAAACAAGAGCAAGACATTGAATTATCTGAGCAAGAAGTTAATTACTATAATGAGCAAATGACGCGTCATCAAGAAATTTGTGAATTATTGGGTTATAGCGATGAAGATGATTTTGATGATGACTCACCAGTAGAAAAGCCAACATCTGAAGATGATCTTTGGAACAAGCTCGATAATTCTGATTTATCCGATTACTAAATCACCTAAGCTCAAGAAGTAAATATAATGACTATATTATTAATACTATCGGCCGTATTTATTATTGCAGCGCTTGCTTTTTATGCGGGTAAATTATTATTTCAGCTAAAAAAGCAAACTCAGTTACAAAAGTTAGCTCAACAGAAACATCAACAGGGTTTACAGCAACACGATACTAAACTATTAACGAGTGTTGCTCTTATCGTACAAGCTCTGCAAGAGCAACAATGCGATTTGTCTGAAGGTTGTTGGCGTATTAGTGTCTTACTTGATTCGCTAAAAACCACCACAGGATTAAGTGAAGAATTTCCTGCTATTTATGGCTTATATAATAAAGTAAAAGGTATGGCTATTTTAGATGAGCGTAAAAAACTAGAAAAAAAACAGCGTATGCGAGATGACTATAATCGCGTGATGTTTGAAGCTGAATATCAAGACGCGGTAATAGAAGATCTTAAATTATTAGAAAAATTTATACAGGACAATATTTTACCAATCTCACAAATTAAGTGATAATTTCGACTCTTATTAATCCTAATTCGGATAATAAATAGTGAAGATTAACGATAAAATATCATAAAAGTTATGACTATTAAGATCGTTTGTTGCGCTTGATCAATAGCAGTATTGCTTTTTCGTGTAAGATAATACCATTAATGAAAGTGGTGACTAGTATGCAGACAACCCAGTTTTTCGATCAAAAATTACTTAATAAATATAATACGAGTGGTCCAAGATATACCTCTTATCCCACCGCATTAGAATTTCATGATCAGTTTAATGATAGTGACTTAAAAACGGCAATTAAAGTTTCACCTAATCGTGAATTATCCTTGTATGTGCATATACCTTTTTGTCATAGCCTTTGTTACTACTGTGGCTGTAATAAAGTGATCACTCGCCATCGTGATAAAGCCGATATTTATTTAGATTTTTTAGCTAAAGAGATCACTTCTCGAGCGGAATTTTTTACTGATTATACTGTTAAACAATTACATTGGGGTGGTGGTACTCCTAGCTTTTTAACTCATAAACAAATTACCAAACTTGTTGCTTTGCTTAAAAAAAGTTTTAAATTTGCTGAACAAGTTGAAATGAGCATTGAAATTGATCCACGCGAAATTGAATTAAATTTAGCGCAACATCTATTTGATTTGGGATTTAATCGCTTAAGTTTAGGTGTGCAAGATATTGATTTAAAAGTACAACAAACCATTAATCGGGTACAGTCTACCGAATTTATTGGTGACTTTATTGCACAAGCAAAAAATGTTGGTTTTAAATCAATTAATGTTGACCTTATTTATGGCTTACCTCATCAAAACATTGAAACCTTTACTAAAACACTCGCTAAAGTGCATGACTGGGATGTTGAACGCATTTCGTTATTTAGTTATGCACATTTACCTAGTCGCTTTGCTGCACAACGCAAATTACGTGATGAGTGGTTGCCGAGTGTTGATGAAAAATTTGCCTTAATGAAGTTGGCAATAGAAACATTATGCAATTACGGTTATGAATTTATTGGTATGGATCACTTTGCCAAGCCCGATGATGAATTAGCAATAGCACAAAAAAATGGGACTTTACATCGTAATTTTCAAGGTTATACCACTAAAGGGAGTTGTGACTTATTAGGTTTAGGCGTTTCCTCTATTAGCGCTATTGGTAATAGTTATAGTCAAAACATTAAAGAACTACAGGCTTATTATAAAGCAATAGACGATCACCAATATGCGGTTGAAAAAGGCTTAACCTTGACACAAGATGATATTATTCGTGGTGAAGTTATTCGTGAATTAATGTGTAATTTACATATAGAAAAACAAGCGATCAACGACAAATTTAGCGACGTTGAAGGGTTTAATTTTGACGATTACTTTGCTGATGATCTACTCACCTTAAAAACCTTTCAAGATGATGGTTTATTAACTAATGATGATAAAGCGATCACGGTAAAACAAAGCGCACGTTTGCTTATTCGCAATATTTGTATGTCGTTTGATGCGTACATGAAAAAGAAAGTTAATCAGCAACGTTTTTCACGGGTTATTTAATTTGATTGATATAACTTATTCTAGTACACCTAAACTAAACTGTTCTCCAGCACTGTGTAATACCAATTCAGTGCCGTTTTCTGTTGTTACTTCTTTGGCAATATCAACCCATTGATAATAAACATTGCGATGTACTTTAGCTAATAAATTGCGTCGTACGGTAACATACAAACCGCCATTGTTGGCTATAATTAACGGATGTTCTTTATTTAAAATAAATTCATCATCTAAATTAGTACTCACAGTAATAATGTTTTTTTTCTCATCTTGCCAATGCCAATTGGTTAACACAAACGGTACATCTTCAACCTTAATACCTACTTTTTCAACAGGAGTAACCAAGTAATACTTATCGTTTTCTTTTTTTAATACTGAAGCAAAAAGTTTGACTAATGATAAGCGCTTAAATATGCTGCCATTATAAAACCAGCTGCCATCCGCTTTTATTTCCATATCAATATCCCCACAAAAATCAGGATGCCAATCTTCTACTGGCGGCAAATTCTTTTTAGAACCATTGACATGGCCACTTAATTGACTGGAAATATTTTCTAAAGACATAAGTATGCTGCTATTAACTATTTGTAGACAATACACCTAGTTTAGCAAATAAAAAGTTATTATTAGCTTATTTTTATATGAAATCCCCCTTGAAAATAGTTGAAAAGTACCCACATCAACTAACAATTAGTTTAATTGGAAAATATCGTGACTACTATTGTATCTGTTAGACGTAATGGCAAAGTTGCCATTGGTGGTGATGGCCAAGTGTCATTAGGAAATACTGTGATGAAAGGCAATGCACGTAAAGTGCGTCGCTTATATAATGATAAAGTGCTTGCTGGTTTTGCTGGCGGCACCGCTGATGCTTTTACCTTATTTGAACGCTTTGAAGCTAAATTAGAGCAATTTCAAGGGCATTTAACTAAATCTGCGGTAGAACTTGCTAAAGATTGGCGTAGTGATCGTGCCTTAAGAAAGTTAGAAGCTTTACTGGTGGTTGCTGATGAAACAGGCTCTTTCATTATCACGGGTAATGGTGATGTGGTACAGCCAGAAGATGACTTAATAGCCATTGGAAGTGGTGGTAATTTTGCCCAAGCTGCCGCTAAAGCCTTATTAGAAAATACCGACTTATCGGCGCGCGAAATTGTTGAAAAAGCATTAACGATTGCTGCCGATATTTGTGTATTTACCAATCATTCTCAAACTATTGATGAGCTATAACTAAAAAGCTCTATTTTCTAGGATATTATCATGTCGAATATGACACCTCGCGAAATTGTTCATGAATTAGATAACCATATTATTGGTCAAAATGATGCTAAGCGTGCTGTAGCTATTGCCTTGCGAAATCGCTGGCGAAGAATGCAATTAAATGAAGATTTGCGTGCTGAAGTTACACCAAAAAATATTTTAATGATTGGCCCTACTGGCGTAGGTAAAACTGAAATAGCGCGTCGTTTAGCTAAACTTGCCAATGCACCATTTATTAAAGTTGAAGCAACTAAATTTACCGAAGTTGGTTATGTGGGTAAAGAAGTAGAAAGCATTATTCGAGATTTAACCGATATGGCGGTTAAAATGCTCAAAGAGCAAGAGATGAATCGTGTTAAACACCTTGCTGAAGAAGCGGCAGAGGAACGTATTCTAGACGTGTTAATCCCTAACCCTCGCGATAGCTTTGGTCATGAAGAAAGTACGGATAATAACAGTACACGGCAAGTTTTTCGCAAAAAACTGCGCGAAGGTCAGTTAGATGATAAAGAAGTTGAGTTAGATCTAGCCGCACCGCAAGTCGGTGTAGAAATTATGGCACCTCCAGGTATGGAAGATATGACCTCGCAGTTGCAAAGTATGTTTCAAAATATGTCGAGTGATAAAACTAAAAAACGTAAATTAAAAATTAAAGATGCGTTAAAGGCGTTGCAAGAAGAAGAAGCTGCCAAAATGGTTAATCCTGACGATTTAAAACAACAAGCTATTGAAGCGGTAGAGCAAAATGGTATTGTTTTTATTGATGAAATAGACAAAATTTGTAAACGTGGCGATAGCTCAGGGCCTGATGTTTCACGTGAAGGTGTACAACGTGATTTACTGCCATTAATTGAAGGTTCTACGGTAACCACTAAACATGGCATGATCAAAACAGATCATATTTTGTTTATCGCTTCAGGTGCTTTTCAAATGGCTAAACCGTCAGATTTAATCCCTGAAATGCAAGGTCGTTTACCAATTCGTGTTGAATTAAAAGCATTAACAACGGATGATTTTGTACGTATTTTAACGGAACCCAACGCCTCGTTAACGGAGCAATATATCGCCTTATTAGCCACCGAAGGTGTTGATATAAAGTTTAGCGATGATGGCATTCAAGCAATCGCTAACGCAGCATGGCAAGTCAATGAAAACACTGAAAATATTGGCGCTCGCCGCTTACACACCATGATGGAGCGTATTGTCGAAGAATTATCGTTTATTGCCAATGATAAATCAGGTGAAACTATTGTTATAAATGCTGATTATGTTAACGGTAAACTAAGTGACGTAGTTACCAATGAAGATTTAAGTCGTTTTATCTTATAAAGTAATTGTTTTATAAACGATTATTTTATAAGTGTTAATTTTGAAAATTTCATATTAACAATAAAATGAGGTGAAGATGTCACCTCATTTTATTTTCTTTTTAGAAAATGGTCGATAGCTTCTGCTGTAACAGGACGACTAATCAAATATCCTTGTACTGCATCACAACCAATATTACGCAATAAATTTAATTGCTCCGCATTTTCTACACCTTCAGCTAATACTCGTTTACCTAAGCCATGTGAAAGCTCAATCATAGATTTTACAATAGTTAAATCAGAATCATTAATGGCGACTTCGGTGATAAAACTGCGATCAATTTTAATCTTATCTATAGGTAGTTTACGCAAATAAGCTAAAGATGAATAACCTGTACCAAAGTCATCAATCGAAACTTTTATGCCCATGTTTTGTAAAATAACAATAGTATCCATTGCTGTATTTATATCTGTCATCACGACATTTTCAGTGATTTCTAAATCAATGTATTTGGGCGGAATATTATATTTAAACAATAAACTTTGAATATTAGTGATCAGTTTGGGGTTTTGAAATTCAATAGCACTAATGTTAATGGCTACCGTAACACGACGTTTGTACTTCTCGTGCCAGTTAGCTATGGCTTGACAGGCTTTTTCTAACACATAATTATCTAAACGATTATTTAAGCCTAGGCTTTCAATATCAGCTAAAAATTGATCGGGCGCTAATAAACCTTTTTCAGGATGTTGCCAGCGAACTAATGCCTCGACACCTTCTAAACGATTAGTAATTAAATTGAGTTGTGGTTGAAAATAAAGAATTAACTCATTATGAACAAAGGCATTTTTTATTTCTTGCTCAACGGCTATTAATTTTTTTTCTTGAGTATGCATACCCTCGGCAAAAAGTACGCTAGCTAAGTGATTATTTTCAGCATGATGTAGAGCAAGGTTTGCTTTTTGTAATAAATCTTCAGCAATATCAGCATGGTCAGGATAAAAACAATAACCAATGCTACAAGATATTATAATACTTTGATCGTTATATTCGTAAGGACGAGCAATGAGTTGATGAATATGTTCAAGGCTATTATCTAATTGTTGCTGGCTTTTAATTTCGATTACAAATAAAAATGAATCACCACTAAGGCGGCCGACAACTTTAGGCATTAACACACTATCTGTTAGACGGTTTGCTATTTCACCTAAAATATAATCCCCTGTTTTTAAGCCATAAGTATCATTAACAAACTTAAAACGCTTCATATCAATTAAACAAATACACAACTGCTGTTTTGTTTTTAATGCTTTTGGCATTTCGGCTTCAAGTTTTTCTAAGGCTTGTTCACGATTTAATGTACCGGTAAGCGAATCATGTTTTCCTAAATATTGCGCCCGTCTAACCGCATTTATAGCGGTATAACGTTCTGAACTTTGCATCCAAATTAGCATAATAAACGCTAATACGGTGTGACTACCAGCATCAAAAAAGGTTAAAAAATAGGAAAGTTCACTAAAACTTTTTTCGCCCATAAATAGTATTGAAGCAAATGAATATAATAAATACCTTAAACCGATCACAAGGGAAAATATCATTAGAGTAACATTAGAGAAGTGATGCTTTTTAGAGGTTAGTAAATACAAGCTTAAAAACAGGAAGAAACAGCCAAAAATAAAGTTTTGTAAACTCACATTAATATAAAAACGATTAAAAAGGCTAACGTCATCTAATAAAAAGGCGATTAAGGTTAATAGACTTAACAAAAATGCGAAAAAAATAAAACTCAATACACGTTTATTTGAAAAGCCAATATGGCTAACTGCGCAATGTACGCCGCCTAAAAGTAAAAATAAAAAACTGTATTTACCTATTTGTTCTATGGTCAGCAGTATTAATTGAAATAGAGGCGTTGATGACCAAACAAGAGTGCGGTCTTGTAAGGCTAAGCTAGCATAAGTACAGGCTAAGGCAATTAAGCTGAATGTCCAAAATTTAACATATTGACGGCCATAGCCTCGATAATAAAGCCAAAGCCACAAAGAGAGTAAGCTAAAAACAATTGCTTCAATAGAAAATAAGTATCTTTGAGCAAGTATTTGTTCGGTCATTTAATTGCCAAATTAAGTAGAAAGCGAGTTGAAAGGTTGAGACCTAATTTAATTAGTATTATTCTTATTTAAGAGGATATTAACCATTATTACAAGTTATTAGATTATTATCTTTTGTATTATCCTATTTTTAAAGCTATTTAGTGATTTATTTTCACTACATTATTGATCAGTGTTAATTATTGTAACTTGCCGCTATACTAATATGTAATTATAACGTCTACATTACAAAATAAAAAAGGGATAACCTCATGGAATACAACACCTCAGAACTTTGTGATCTTTATGCTGATTTAATTGATGTCGTTGAACCTATTTTTAGTAATTATGGTGGTCGTAACTCTTTTGGCGGCAAAGTGGTAACACTAAAATGTTTTGAAGCGAATGGTTTATTAGCACAACTGGTCGAAAGCGATGGTAAAGGTCAAGTTTTAGTCATTGATGGTGGTGGTTCTACTCGTCGTGCTTTAGTTGATTTTGCTATTGCCCAAACCGCTGCTAAAAATAATTGGGAAGGGATTATTTGTTATGGTAGCGTACGTGATGTTGATGCTTTAGAAGAGCTTGAAATAGGTATTCAAGCACTTGTGTCTATTCCCGTCGGTGCGCCTGATAGTGATATTGGCGAAAGCGATGTAGCCATTAATTTTTCAGGGGTTACTTTTTTACCTGACGATCATGTTTATGCTGATAATACTGGTATTATTTTGTCACCTGATCCGCTTGATATTGAATAATTAATCAATTTGATATTAATCAGGTTTAATCTGTGGATGTTGTTGATACCAAGCCGTTAACCAAGGTTGAATTTCACTAGGGTCAAGCTCACTTACGACCATTTTTCCTTGTGCTATTTTGCCTCCAATGGCTTGATAAACTTGTTCAGTATAAGAGCTATCTATATGAGTACCAACCAGTGGAATATCAATAGAACTCGCTAAATTAATTAACGCGTTAGTTATTGCTTTGTCGGTTGTAATATCTTCACTTTCGATTAATTGCTGACAATTAATTTTAATTTGATTAATAATTGTTTTACGTAAAAAGCGTAACGCTTCGTAACTACCTGAAAATTCATTAATAGCTACCTTAATATCTAGCGCTTTTAATTGATCAATAAACTCTTTAGTCAGTATTTTTTCTCGAATAATTAATTGCTCTGATAATTCGACTAATAAATACTTACAAGCAATATTGTATTGCTGCGAACGTTGTTCAATAAAGTCGATAAGATCTGGCTCTAATAAATATTTACTTGATAAATTTATGGCAACATATTGATAACACCCGAGTTTATGTAGTTGTGCTAATAACTTAAATGCCTCTGTGATTATTTTACGCGCGAGTAAGTAAATATCTCCACTAAGCTCTGCTATTTGTATAAATTGCTCTAAGTATTGTTTTGGACACTGGGTTTGCTCTTTATCATAATCTTGATACCAATAAACCGATAAATAAAATCCTTGAATAGATTTATCTTGTAATCTTATTTGTGGTTGTACATACCACGTTATTTTATTTTGAATAATCGCATCTTTTAACGCTTCCATTTTTACTAATTGTTTTTCAGTATGGCGTAGTTGCGCATCATCAAAATAATTAATACTTTGCTTGTTTTGCTGATTTTTTAATAACGCATCTTCAGCATGAGCAATAATTTCATGAATGTTTTCATCATGAGACTTAATTAAAGAAACGCCAAAAGCGAGTTCAAAGCTTAACGAGAAACTTTTGAAACTCATTGCCTTAGGCACCGATAAAGCTAGTTGTTTACAAATATCATTAATTACTGCTCGATCAGGGTGGTGGCTTGCCGCTAAATCAACAATGATCATAAATCGTAAACCTTGTAAACGGGCTAGTTTATTTACCTCACCAGAGCTTTCAAAATTAATTAAAGCATTATTTTTTGCTGTCTTTTGCTGTAAACAATAAGCGAGTTGTAATAATAAAATATTAGAATTTTGGTGCCCTAAGAATGAATTCACTTCAACAAAGTCAACAGGTTGAAGCACTATTACCGCATAATTTGGTTGTTGGGATTCTTTTAATATTTGCGTAAAATGTTTTAATGCGTATTGATGTGTTGGTAAGCGTGTTGCAGGATCGTGAGCATAAGCAAACAACTCACTATGGTTTATTGCTTCATCTTCAGGTTTTTTTATGGCATATAACTCAGTGATAATTTTTTGTATTAATAACCAGTTTCCATTCATTATTGTAACTAAATAAGTGAGTACAGTAATAAGCGTTAAAGTGTTTAGTGTTATTCGGGTGTTGAGCCATAAATAAATACTGATAGTAAAGCTAACGGTTAATAGCCACTGAATTAACATACGATGAGTATGATGTTTTTGCTGAGCATACATTTGTATAAGACGAGTTAAGGCAATAATTAAAATAACAGCACTATTTATTAACCAAGTAAAATAGGCATTAATTAGAGGTAAAAACCAAACACTAACAATATAACCAAGTGATATTGCTAGAATTATCATAACATGAGTGTTTTTGTTCTTTATCGCTTGTTCCGTTTGATTAAAATAAGGCCAAAGATACATAAAAGCGATAAATAAACTCGCACTAGTAAGCACATAAGTATTTTGATGCGGAGTTGGTTGAGCTAATGAATATAAAAGGGCAAAAATACTAAAGGTTAGTAATGCTGGAAATTGCCAAGCAATGGTTATTTTTTTATGTAATAGCGAGGTGAACAATAAGATAGGTAAGCTTAGCCCTAAAACAAAGGCTAAGTTGTATTCAATAAAAGAAAATGATTGCGCTGCATAGCTTGGCAAAGAAAATAGTGCGAAAAATAGTGCGACAAAACTTTTTTGCCACCATTTATTGTTATTAACTGTGCTAAGTAACGTGCTTAGTAAGCAGGAACGGTTCATTGAATCCCTATGTTAATAATGTTATTTAATTTAAGTGTTCGCTAGCTTTGAGTTTAGCATTTTTTTTGAAAATACCACCAATTTATATAACTCGCTTTCCTTGTTTGATCAGTGTTGTTAGCGGATTCACACCAAATTGATAACATAATTCTGCAGGTTGGTTAATATCCCAAAAGGCTAAATCAGCGTCATAACCTACTTTAAGCATACCCGTATAATGACTAATACCTAAGGCTTTTGCAGCATGACAGGTTACACCAGCTAATGCTTCAACAGGCGTTAATCTAAACAAAGTACAGGCCATATTTAACATTAATTGAATGGAGTGTATTGGTGATGAACCAGGATTTGCATCGGTTGCTATTGCCATGGCTACATTGTGTTCACGTAGTTTTGCTATGGGTGGTAACTTAGTTTCTCGTAAAAAGTAAAAAGCACCGGGCAATAAAACTGCAGTCATATCGGCTTGTGCCATTGCTTTTACACCATGAGCAGATAAAAATTCTAAATGTTCAGACGATAATGCCTGATATTGTGCTGCAAGTTCACTCGCACCTAAATCAGATAATTGCTCTGCGTGTACTTTTATGGGGAGCTTATATTGTTGAGCCGCTTTAAAAACTCGTTCAGTTTGTGCTAAATTAAAACCAATGCCTTCACAAAAAACATCCACACTATCGGCGAGTTGTTGCTTGCATATTTGTGGTAGCATTTCATTAACCACTAAATCAATGTAACCATCCGCATCATTTTTAAACTCAGTTGGTAGTGCGTGAGCACCTAAAAAAGTGCGTTTTACGGTTATGGGTAAGTGTTTACTTAATTGGGTTGCCACGTTTAGCATTTTAACTTCTGTTTCAACATTTAGACCATAACCTGACTTTATCTCAACGGTAGTTAATCCTTGTTTCTGCATTGCGGTTAATCGCTTGAGTGCGCTTTTAAATAAGGTTTCTTCACTGGCTTGGCGGGTGGCATTTACAGTAGAGACTATACCACCGCCGTTATTGGCTATTTCTTCGTAACTAGCACCTTGTAGTCGTAATTCAAATTCATTAGCGCGATTGCCCCCGTATATAATATGGGTATGACAATCGATTAAACCTGGTGTTAACCATTGATTTTTGCCATCAACAACGTCGACCGTATTTTTATCGAAATTGGGTAAGTCACTTGCTTTGCCAAGCCAAGCTATTTTTCCAGCGGAAATAGCCAATGCAGCATCCATGATTTCACCATAACCATTGCTTGCTGCTGTCATAGTGGCGATATTGATATTTGTATAAAGAGTTGTCCAGTTAGCAGTAGAGATAGTCATTAACCCTTCCAAGCGGTAAAATAATATGAATTAGCAAGCATTTTAAGCTTATTGTTAGATTTACGCTATGCTCAATAACAATATTAATACCAAGTTGATTAAGGAAGTATAAATGAACAGTACTAAAGCAATTGCACAGCATTATTATCATGGTAGTTTACTGAGTGCGATTGTGACGGCACTAGAAAAACAACAGAAACCGCTAAATAATTTAAGCCTTGATGATTTAGCCCCTATTGATGAATTTCATATTGGTGGACGATTAGCGAGTGAGCATTTTTTTAAGCAACTGCCGTTAAATGATGCTAGCCAAGTGCTAGATATTGGTTGTGGCTTAGGTGGAGCAGCGCGTTTTGTTGCACAAACTTACAATGCGATGGTCTCGGGAATTGATTTAAGCAAAGAATATATTGAAACAGGTAATATACTATCGCAATGGTTAAAGTTAAGCGATAAAGTAAAGTTGCAACAGGGTAGCGCACTTAATATGCCTTATATTGCCAATAGTTTTCACTGTGCTTATATGATGCACGTCGGGATGAATATTGAGAATAAACAACAACTTTTTAGTGAAGTCTTTCGTTTGTTACAACCCAATGGTTATTTTGGTCTTTATGATGTGATGCGCCAACGTGATAGTGAGCTTAATTATCCAGTACCGTGGGCGAGTCAACAAGAGAATAGCTATTTAGCGACGCTTGAACAATACAAACATTATATAGAGGCGGTTGGTTTTGAAGTGATAGCTATTAATAATCGCAGAGATTTTGCATTAGCTTATTTTGAACAAGTCCGTCATAAAAATAAAGTGAATGGTATGCCAGCATTAGGTTTACATACGCTACTTCAAGCTTCTACACACGAAAAATTAACGAATTTACGCACTAATATTGTTAATAATATTATTGCGCCAATTGAGATCATTGCTCGTAAGTGCTAGATAGCTATATTTTAGTAGCTATATTTTAATAGTAAGAAATTTAATCGTAAGAGAGAACAAATAATGAAAAAAATTGCAATAATTCTAAGTGGTTGTGGTGTTTACGACGGCAGCGAAATTCATGAGGCCGTATTAACCATGCTGGCTATTAG
>WGGB01000142.1 GCA_015491935.1 Alteromonadaceae bacterium | reverse complement strand
GAATTACATAAGGCAAATTCTAAATTTGCATCTCGTGCCGTGTGTGGAACATAATCAAGATCACAGCCGTCATCAGGATTATCTAAATTAATAGTTGGTGGAATAACACTATTATTTAACGCCTGAATGGTAAAAATAGCTTCTACAGCACCTGCGGCACCTAATAAATGCCCCGTCATTGATTTTGTCGAACTAACCGGTATTTTATAAGCCTGTTCAGCAAAAACAGTTTTTACCGCATTAGTTTCAGCAATATCACCCGCATTGGTTGATGTGCCATGTGCATTAATATAACCCACTTTATTTTTATCCACTTTGGCATCGTTTAAGCAATTTTCCATTGCTAAAGCGGCACCAGCACCATCGGCTGGTGGTGATGTCATATGGTAAGCATCGGCACTCATCCCAAACCCGCTAAGCTCTGCATAAATTTTAGCGCCACGCGCTTTAGCATGTTCATATTCTTCTAATACTAAAACACCAGCGCCATCACTAAGCACAAAACCATCTCGGTCTTTATCCCAAGGACGACTCGCTTGTTGTGGCGCATCATTTCGAGTAGATAAAGCCCTTGCAGCACAAAAACCACCTAGGCCTAACGTGGTTGATGCTTTTTCAGCTCCACCAGCTAGCATCACATCGGCATCACCGTAGGCTATCATGCGTGCTGAGTGACCAATATTATGTACGCCACTAGTACAAGCAGTAACAATAGCTATGTTAGGGCCTTTTAACCCATGTTTTATCGAAAGCTGCCCAGACACCATATTTAAAATAGTTGATGGACAAAAAAATGGTGAAAGTTTACGTACGCCAGATTTTAAAAATTTAGTATGATTTTCTTCAATTAATCCTAACCCACCAATACCAGAACCAATAGCAACGCCAACACGCCCTGCATTTTTTTCAGTAATTTCAAGACCTGAATCTTCAAAGGCTTGTGTACCTGCGGCTAAACCATATTGAATAAAAAGATCCATTTTACGAGCATCTTTTTTATTTAAGCCAAAATTTTCACAATTAAAGTTTTTAATAGTACCCGCAAATTGGGTAGGAAAAGTAGAGACATCAAAATGCTCAATAGGTGAAATACCACTTTTACCAAGTAATAAATTCTGCCACGTAGTTTGAGGATCGTTACCCAAAGGAGTTAACATTCCAAGACCAGTAATTACAACACGACGCATAGCAAGAGTGCCCTCTGATATGTTATAAATCTATAATTTAAAATAGAAATTTAAAATAGACACTTAACTGGTTAACCAATTAAGCGTAGAAACAAATCAGGCGGTATAAACCGCCTGATAAATTATTTTTAGTGACGCAATTATCTACATCACTAATAATACCAATTTTTGTTTACTGATGAGCAGAAACGTAATCAATAGCAGATTGAACTGTTGTGATTTTTTCAGCTTCTTCATCAGGAATTTCAGTATCAAATTCTTCTTCTAAAGCCATTACTAATTCTACTGTATCTAAAGAATCTGCACCTAAATCATCAACAAAAGAGGCTTCATTTTTTGCTTCTTCTTCACTTACACCTAATTGTTCAACAATAATTTTTCTTACGCGTTCTTCAATGTTACTCATGTTTTTTCCTTTACTAGAAAATGCAATTTATCAAAATTGCGTGTAGTTTATTCGTCAACAGCCAAGCATGCAAGTAACTAATCGTTCTTTTTATACTGGTCTAACCTGCCAACCATCCAATATTTACGCTTATTTACAGTAAAAAAGCAAGTAAATATAATAAATTACAGCTAACCTTAAGGTCAACTTTTAAATCTTCATAACCACTAAATTAGCGGTATATAAAGATTATACCATGTACATACCACCATTTACGTGCAAAGTCTCACCCGTAATATAAGCGGCGGCATCTGAAGCTAAAAAAGCAACCGCACTAGCAATCTCTTCAGGTTTTCCTAAACGGTTTGCTGGTACTTGTGCAAAAATACCTTCTTTTTGTTCATCGGTTAACGTTTGTGTCATGTCGGTATCAATAAATCCTGGCGACACTGTATTTACGGTAATACCGCGTGAAGCAACTTCTCGCGCCAACGATTTAGTAAATCCTAGTAACCCAGCTTTTGCCGTAGCATAATTGACTTGCCCAGCATTACCCATAGTACCAACGACTGAGCCAATATTAATAATACGACCATGACGAGCTTTCATCATGGGGCGTAATACCGCTTTGCTAATACGATATACTGAAGAAAGGTTAGTATTAATAATATCATCCCATTCTTCATCTTTCATCCGCATCATTAAATTATCACGAGTAATACCCGCGTTATTCACTAAAATATCAACGCCACCGTGAGTCTCTTTAATTACAGCAAATAGCGCTTTAATTGAGTCATTATCGGTAACATTTAGCACTAAGCCATTATTAGCGCCTAAGTATGCACTAATATTGTCTGCACCATTTTGTGAGGTAGCAGTACCAATAACGGTTGCCCCTAATGCTTTTAATTGACTTGCAATAGCTTTACCAATACCACGGCTTGCGCCTGTGACTAAAACTACTTTACCTTCTAACGAAAACATAGTTTTTCCTATTATTTTTATTTAAATACTTCAATGGCTTTTTCTAATGAGTCTTGATCATTAACAGCAACACAGGTAATTGATTTGTTAATACGTTTCATTAGCCCTTGTAAAACTTTACCAGGCCCAATTTCTAAAACAGTATCAACACCATTGGCGGCTAATTTTTCAACACTTTCGGTCCAACGTACAGGACTATACAATTGTTTTACTAAGGCTTGCTTAATTGCCGCAATATCTGTTTCGATAGCAACATCAACATTATTAATAACCTTAATAGTCGGCACTTTAAAGTCAATTTGATTAAGTTGTTCTGCTAATTTATCCGCTGCAGTACTCATTAAGGCACAATGAGAGGGCACACTTACGGGTAAAGGTAATACACGTTTAGCCCCTGCTTCTTTGCATAATACGCCAGCACGTTCAACTGCGGCTTTATGGCCTGCAATAACAACTTGCCCTGGTGAATTAAAATTAACGGCACTCACCACTTCATTACCTGCCGCTTTCGCACAGGCATCAATAATATCTTGATCGGCTAAACCAATGACAGCGGCCATAGCACCAACGCCATCAGGTACCGAGGCTTGCATATACTCGCCACGTTTTTCAACTAACTTTACGGCTTGCTCTAACGTTAAAACCTCAGCACAAACCAAAGCCGAATATTCGCCTAAACTATGCCCAGCCATCATTGCAGGTTTTTTATCATATTGTGTTAACCATAAACGATAAAGGGCAACACTTGCCGTTAATAAAGCAGGTTGAGTAAAATTAGTTTGATTGAGTTGCTCAGCAGGCCCTTGGTTAATTAATTGCCAAACATCGTAACCTAATGCTGCAGAAGCTTGCTTAAAGGTTTGTTGCACTACCTCGTTGTCACTAAAATCGGCAAGCATACCGACAGTTTGCGAACCTTGTCCGGGAAAGACAAACGCTAAATTATTTTGCATTCTAATACCTAAATTTTATAATTATAAGAACGAAATCAATAAAGTTTTTCAACAAAAGCAAAGCTTTATCAATCTATTTATTAATATGTATGAGTTAAAGAGTTATGTTTGTTATAAATAATTGCAAGCACATATGCTTTATTCCAATTTTGCTTTTATTTTTATTGGAACTTGTCGCTCAACTTCTTTAATGGCTTCTAAAATAGCACTATAAAAAGCTATTTCATTAGCATTACCATGACTCTTTACTACAATTCCGCGTAATCCTATCAAACTTGCGCCGTTATACTGGTCGGGGTTCAGTATTTTAAAGAGTTTTTTTATCGTTGGCGTTAAGAGTTTGCCTATAATTTTACCGCTAAAGCTGTTAGAAAAATGATTTTTAAGCTTTTGATAAACTAAACGTGCTACACCTTCACAGGTTTTTAAAGCCACATTACCAACAAAACCATCACAAACAATCACATCGGCTTTATTTGCAAAAATATCATTGCCTTCAACAAAGCCTATATAATTAATTTTATCATTTGCCGCTAATTGTACCGCTGCTTGCTTAATATTATCGCTACCTTTTATCTCTTCTTCCCCCATATTTAATAGAGCAACACGAGGTTTTTTTACACCATCTACCGTTTCAGCCATCACTGATCCCATAACCCCAAATTGATAAAGAATATGCGAATCGCAAAATACATTCGCCCCTAAATCAAGCATAAAAACGTGCTTTGTACTGTCATGTGTTGGTAAAGAAGAAATAAGAGCAGGACGGTCTACACCAGGAATAGTTTTTAAAACAAAATGGGCTATTGCAAATAAAGCTCCCGTATTACCAGCGCTAACACAAGCTTGTGCTTTATTGCTCGCCACCAAATCAATTGCTTTACGCATTGAGGAATCTTTTTTAAAACGGATAGCATGAGCAGGCTTATCGCACATTTCAACGGTTTGACTAGCAGGTTCTATAGATAATTGTGAATTATTTAGTTGTTCATGGTTTGCTAAAATAGCAGATATAGTGTTTTCATCTCCACAAAGAATCAAGTGAAGACTGGGGTCTTCCTGAACAGCATGAATAGCCGCAGGAATTGTTATATGGGGGCCTTTATCGCCCCCCATAACATCTAACGCTAAGGTTAGACTTGTCAAAGTAATTACGCTTATTTAGCGATTACTTTTTCACCTTTGTAAAAGCCATCAGCTGTTACATGGTGACGACGGTGAGTTTCACCAGATACTGGATCTACTGATAAGTTCTCTGCCGTTAATGCATCGTGTGAACGACGCATACCACGTCTTGAACGAGATTTTTTACTCTTTTGAACAGCCATTGCCCTACTCCTAAAATCGTTTAATTACTTAAGTTGTTTCAATACGTCAAATGGATTTGGTTTATCAAGCTCTTCTGGTAACTTACCCCAGGTACTGTTTGCAGGAGCCTGACAATCGTCAAGTTCATGCTTAGGAATTAAAGGAATAGCTAATAATAATTCGCTTTCCACTAACTCTCGCAAGTTAACCTCACCATTTTCATCTAATTCTATTGCGTCATAATATGACGGCAATTCATCAGCCTGTTCTGCTTTTTTCACTGGACTTAGTTGAAAATCAATACTAAGTTTTTGTTCAAAAATTTCATTACAACGCTGACATGTTAATCCAACTGTTGTTAAACCCGATCCTGACACAACGTTCAAGCCTTGCTCATCAACTTTAAATTGAATTTTAACATTCATTTGCCCACAGCACTTTTCAGTGACCGCACGCAGTCTATCAAATTCCGACAAGTCAAAATAGCCATCACACACTAAAGTACGTTGCGCGCTTTTGAACGGATCAATTGTTATTGGAAGTTTAAGATTTTTCATAAGGCGCGCATAATAATGCTAGTCTTGCTCTGTGTCAAAAGAAAATAGCCCTTTTAAGTAAAATAAACTAATTTTTTTTGAAAAAAGGGAATTCTGCGTATTAACTGTTATTTTAGTCTACACTCAATTTATTCCTCTGATAATAAATGTATTGATATTAGCTTGATGAATAGCAACGAAAAAACGTGTTCTTACTGTGATCCTGAAGATCATCATTGTCCTAACTCTTGCATCGATAGTGATTTTTGTTATTGGCATAATGCAGACATTGATAAAAGCCAAGAAGATATTAAATTAAAATTAGAAAATTATGCAAAATCAGGTGGTTTTTTACGTGGTATTATCTTAAAAAAAGTATCTCTTATGGGAGTCGATTTAGTACACCACCATAGTAAAGAAGGTTATGATTTTTCTTATGCCGATTTTTATCGTGCTAATTTACATAGCGCGCATTTATTTAACTGCACATTAAACAATGCCAGTTTAATGAAAGCTGACTTGCGTGATGCAAACCTACATCGTGCAAAACTTCATAACGCTAATTTGCTAGGTGTTCGTTGGCAAGGAAGTAAAATTGAAAAAATTCAACTAGGGAATAAATTATTACAGCAACAGCAAGCCAAACAAGCTTATAAAAATAATGCCATAGTTGCCGCTACCGATTATTTAGAACAAGCAGAAGAAATTTATCGTGATTTGCGCAAACATAGCGAACAAGAGGGTATGTTTACACTATCAGGCGAACTTATTCAAAAAGAACTCACTATGCGTCGCTTACAATTACCTAAGTATAGTAGTCAGCGATTTTTTTCTAAACTTATTGATATTTTTTGTGGTTACGGTGAAGCGCCTCTGCGCATTATTAGTTTTTCGTTAACACTTATTGTATGTTGTGCCTTTATTTATATGTTCACTGGGCTAAATTATGAGGGCAACATTCAGCATTTAGAATGGGATTATAGTTTTGAAAAAAACAGTGATATATTTTTTTCCTCATTATATTACTCTGTAGTCACCTTTACCACGCTTGGTTATGGCGACTTTACTCCTGTTGGCATATCGCGTGCTGTAGCCGCCTTTGAAGCCTTTACTGGTAGCTTTACTATTGCTCTATTCGTTGTTGTATTCGTTAAAAAGATGACTCGTTGACAGCCTAGATAGAAATATCTTATTTCAATCCACCTGAGCCATTATAATGATGTGAAATTTAACTAACCTCTTTATTTTTTATTTGATTTTAATATTGTTAAGACCAAATTACATAATGCTGATTACAGATTGGTTTATCAGGTACGAGATAAAGAGATATTAATATCTGTCGTTGCCATAGGTAAGTGTGATCGCAATCAGGTTTACAAAACGGATTTAAGAAAATAAATCACCTATACCGATGATCATTGAAAATACTCTTTTTTCAAACAAAACTGTTGATTTTTAAATTGATCGGATCATGATAATCACATGCGAGAAATAAACCTAACATCAAAACAAATCAAAGTGCTTACACAGCGCCATAAAGCTTGTCGTGAGCAAAAAGAATGTGACCGAATAAAAGCTATTTTATTGCGTAACAAGGACTGGT
>WGGB01000141.1 GCA_015491935.1 Alteromonadaceae bacterium | reverse complement strand
CTTCGCTAAATTCGCTTTCACTCCAAACCTGACGCATACCTTTACCACCACCACCCGCGGTGGCTTTGAGTAATACGGGATAGCCCATATCGTCAGCCGCTTTTTTCAAAATAGCTTCATCTTGATCATCATCATGATAGCCCGGTACTAACGGTACATTGGCTTTTTCCATGATGTTTTTAGCGGCAGATTTAGAGCCCATGGCCTCAATAGCGCCAACAGGAGGACCAATAAAAACAATATTTTCTCTAGCGCAAGCTTTACAAAAATCACTATTTTCAGATAAAAACCCATAACCTGGATGAATAGCTTGCGCACCTGTTTGTTTGGCGGCAGCAATAACTTTATCACTTAATAAGTAGCTTTCACGCGAGGGTGAAGCGCCTAAATAAATGGCTTCGTCAGCCATATGTACGTGTAAAGATTCAGCATCGGCATCAGAATAAACGGCAACGGTTAAAATGCCCATTTTTTTAGCTGTTTTGATCACTCGACAGGCAATTTCACCACGGTTGGCGATTAATATTTTAGTAAACATTTTACTTTGCTTATTTTGGGGCTTGTTATTGGTTGAAGTTGACATTAATTATTCTCGCTTTTGGCTGAATTTAGCGGTTGTTGCCATGCAGGTGTACGCTTTTCAAAAAATGCGCCTAAGCCTTCTTGACCTTCATCTGATACTCTTAATCTTGCAATGCGCTCACTAGTATCTGCTAATAAAACATCATCAATAGTTTGGTAAGCAACATCAAAAGTAAGTTGCTTAGCCGCACGAACGGCGATAGGTGCATTATTAAGTAATATAGTGACTATGTTATTGACTTCATTGTTAAGGTTATCAAGCTCTACCACTTCATCGACTAAACCTAATTGTTGTGCTTTATCGGCAAAAAAACGTTCGGCAGTTTGAAAATAACGACGACAGGCTTTTAATCCCATCGCATTAACCACATAAGGACTGATGGTGGCAGGAATAAGTCCAAGCTTTACTTCACTTAAACAAAAACTCGCTTTATTTGCGGCAATGACAATGTCACAACAACTGGCTAAACCGACGGCACCACCAAAAGCGGCACCTTGAATTTTAGCTATGCTTGGTTGCGGTAAAAAATTTAACGCTTTTAACATATTGGCAAGGGCATTAGCATCTTTTAAGTTATCTTCATAAGAATAACTTGCCATACGCTTCATCCAGCCTAAATCAGCACCTGCTGAAAATGATTTACCTGTTGAAGTCAGTACCATCACGCGAATATCATCACGTTGGGCGATGTCATTAAAAATAGTGGTTAAAGCTCTGATGATAGTGTCATCAAAAGCATTATGCTTGTCGGGATTATTTAAGGTAACAGTAGCAACACCTTGGGCGTTAACATCAAATAATACTGTTTCTGGGATTTTATTGATAATACTCATGTTATGCGCCTACATTCTAAAGATGCCAAATTGCGTATTGCTAATTGGTTTATTTAATGATGCCGAAATGGCTAAACCAAGCACTTGGCGAGTATCAGCTGGGTCTATGATGCCGTCGTCCCACAAACGCGCTGAGGCATAATAGGGATGACCTTGATGTTCGTAATTGTCAATAATCGGTTGTTTAAATTCTGCTTCTTCGCTTTCACTCCAGCTTTCACCTAATTTGGCCTTTTTATCGCGGGTAACTTGCGCCATAACGCCAGCAGCTTGTTCGCCACCCATTACCGAAATTCGCGCATTGGGCCACATAAATAAAAAACGTGGATCGTAAGCACGACCACACATACCGTAATTACCTGCGCCAAAACTACCGCCAATTAAAATCGTAAATTTAGGCACTTGTGCGGTAGCTACTGCGGTTACCATTTTAGCGCCATGTTTGGCGATGCCACCCGCTTCATATTGTTGTCCAACCATAAACCCGGTAATATTTTGCAAAAATACCAGTGGAATTTTACGCTGTGCGCATAATTCAATAAAGTGTGCACCTTTTTGTGCCGATTCACCAAATAAAACCCCGTTATTGGCGACAATGCCGACAGGATAGCCGAATATGTGTGCAAAACCACACACTAAGGTTGTACCGTAAAGTGCTTTAAATTCGTTGAATTCGCTGCCATCAACAACACGCGCGATCACTTCTCTTACATCATAAGGTTGACGAGAGTCTTTCGGAATAATGCCGTAAATTTCTTTACTGTCGTATTTAGGTTCACTGATCGGCTCAATTTTTAGCTCGATATTTTTTACTCGATTTAGATTTTTTACAGCACTACGAGCAATTTCAAGCGCATGATGATCGTTTTGCGCGTAATGATCCGTTACTCCAGAAGTGCGACAATGGACATCGGCACCGCCTAAGTCTTCACTACTCACCACTTCACCTGTTGCTGCTTTCACCAAAGGCGGCCCGGCTAAAAAGATAGTACCTTGCTCTTTTACAATAATTGACTCATCTGCCATAGCGGGTACATAAGCACCGCCTGCGGTACAAGAGCCCATAACCACGGCTATTTGAGGAATATTTTGTGCTGACATATTGGCTTGATTAAAGAAAATACGACCAAAATGTTCTTTATCGGGAAATACATCGTCTTGGTTAGGTAAATTTGCCCCGCCAGAATCGACTAAATAAATACAAGGAAGGTTATTTTCTTGCGCGATAGCTTGCGCCCTAAGGTGTTTTTTAACAGTAAGCGGGTAATAAGTACCACCTTTTACCGTGGCATCATTGGCTACTATGACACATTCTTGGCCACCAACACGGCCAATACCCGTGATAATACCAGCAGCAGGAACATTGTCTAAATATACCTCGTAAGCGGCAAATTGTGATAACTCTAAAAAGGGTGAGCCAGCATCAAGAATAGCTAATACGCGATCACGAGGTAATAATTTACCGCGCGACAAATGGCGTTCGCGACTGCGTTCGCCGCCACCTAACTTAATTTCTTCAAGT
>WGGB01000140.1 GCA_015491935.1 Alteromonadaceae bacterium | reverse complement strand
GTAAAGAAGAAAAAATTGTTGGTATTCACAGTATAGGTTTTGGTAGTGATGAATTATTACAAGGTTTTGCGGTCGCGTTAAAAATGGGCGCTACTAAAGCTGACTTTGATAATACTATTGCCATTCATCCAACCTCGGCAGAAGAATTTGTGACGCTTTAGCGCTTGTAGGTCGATGCTTGCCTCGACGGTTGTCTAGTATTGTTGGTCTAGTATTGTTGGTCCTAGTCTTGTTGCGCTTTGCGTTGCTCGGGACAACCTACAAATGCTGAGTGTGTTTGTAGGTCGATGCTTGCCTCGACGGTTGTCTAGTCTTGTTGGTATTAGTATTGTTGGTCTTAGTCTTGTTGCGCCTCGCGTTGCTCGGGACAACCTACAAACGCTGAGTGTGTTTGTAGGTCGATGCTTGCCTCGACGGTTGTTTAGTATTGTTGGTTCTAGTCTTGTTGATCTTAGTCTTGTTGCGCCTCGCGTTGCTCGGGACAACCTACAAATGGCTTTGTGATTTTTGATTGCTTTGCATTAATAATTGCTTATCGGCATTCACTTCATCTAACTCAGCTTGCAGCTTTAAAAGTTTATTAATATTTTCGTTATTGCTTTGTTTTAGTTGTTTTTCTCGCGCTTTGCTTGCTTTTAATTGCGCGCGAGTTTCTTCTAAGGTTGCTAATAAGCGTTCAATATCTTTATCATTTTCGAGTCCGTCTTGATCGTTTTCTTGCTCTTTTTTATCCACATATTTTCTTGATGTGTTAATAAAAGCATCAAAACCTATGCGTAGTATAAAGAGTAAAATGGTTAACCAAAATACAGCCAAATAATGAAAGTTTTCAACGGCAGCAATAGCGGTCGATAAACGAGTGGTTATTGTGCCTTGTGCATTAAAAAATTCGGCAATTAATTGATTATGCCAAAACAGCCAAGTGATTAAATATAGGCCAATAAAGCTAGGGAGAGATTTTGGATTTTCAACGATGGCTAAAAATGATTTAAGTAATTTAGTGAGCATAAAATTCCGTTTATTATTGATTATTGATTATTGATTATTGAATTTAAGTTAATGGGCGTATTATAAAATAAAAGTTAAATTGAGGAAATAAAAAAGCCTTATCCAAAAGGATAAGGCTCGAAATACTCGCTTTATGGTCTTGTTTTATCAAGATTCTTATTAGTTGTTCTTAACTAGCGCAGGCATTTTATAACAAATGAAATTTTATGATGCAAACACTTTAATAGAGTATAAACTCGACGAATTTGTTCGTAGTTGTGTGTTTTTACAGTATTTTTTTTATAACTTACTGATTAATAGGAACTCGTTAAATTAACGTTTATTTATTCGAGGTTATAAATAAAATTTAGTTTTTTTATCTAGTTACCTATTATTCATCCAAATCTTCTAACCAATCAAGGTAACAATCAAAAAATAGCGTCCAAAATTTTTCATTTTCAGCAAGCTTAATCAATTTATTTTTTAATTGCGCTAATTGCCTTTTATCTGTGATGGTCGAATTTTCAGGAATAAATTGCGCTTGTTGTTGCTGGCTTGTGGTATCTAATAGCTGCAAACATTGTATAAATTGCATTAAAGAAGCGGCAACAACCTCTGCCTGCCAGCCGTTATCAGTGATCATTGCGGTGTATATTGGAGATTTTTCTTGTAGAACATCAATAAAGTAGGGATCACCTAATTCAGTATCGGTTGCAATAACTATCCAGTTACTTTGCCAATTAGCGGCTTCTTCGCTGGGCAGAGGTGTGTTATCAGGTTTCATACTAAAACCGTGTTGAGCATTCATTAAGGCGGCTTCAGTCAGGGCTATTTCAAATCCTTGAGGACCAAAAAAAATTTTAGACTTCCCTAACGTGTTTAGGCTATTTAATAATTGAGTGGGTGTCATTCGTGTATATTCCAGTAATTTGAGCGTTAACTAACTCGCAGATAACCATAAAGTTAATTTATTTTCACCTATTTCTTTTTTTCATCACCATCATAATACTTACTGTATAAAAATAAAATATTACTTCAGTATCAAGGTAGGCAATGTGCTTAATAATAAAGCGACCGTTATTGTTGTTTTTGACATATTAACTCTTTAAATAATATTTATTATTGTTGATTACAAATAATTTACAAAGTTCAAACTAATTTGCCAAGCGAGCAATTGTAACAATTCCACTATTACCGCTTTTCTCGTGCATGAGTTTGCTTTGTGTTTATAGCTATTTGATCAGGGTCATAGATCGAACTTCTTCCTAATGATAGAATGCTCGCCTTATTCTTATTTTCAATTTGTTCTCAACTTATTTGAGTTATTTTACTGGCAGAATTTCATGACTGAATTAAAAAATGATAGATATTTACGTGCTTTATTAAAACAACCTGTTGACTGTACTCCAGTATGGATGATGCGACAGGCAGGTCGTTATTTGCCCGAGTATCGTGAAGTTCGCGCGCAAGCGGGTGATTTTATGTCATTGTGCCGCAATGCTGAATTAGCTTGTGAAGTAACTATTCAACCGCTACGTCGTTTTCCTATTGACGCTGCTATTTTGTTTAGCGATATTTTAACTATTCCTGATGCAATGGGTTTAGGTTTGTATTTTGAAACAGGTGAAGGACCTAAGTTTGAGCGCCCCATTACTTGTAAAGCCGATGTCGATAAAATTGGTATTCCTGATCCTGAAGGCGAATTACAATATGTAATGAACGCGGTACGTACCATTCGTAAAGAATTGAAAGGCGAAGTACCGTTAATTGGTTTTTCGGGTAGTCCGTGGACGTTAGCTACGTATATGGTTGAGGGTGGTAGTTCAAAAGCCTTTACTAAAATCAAAAAAATGATGTTTAGCGAGCCACAAACCTTACACTTATTACTGGATAAATTAGCCGATTCAGTGATCAGCTACTTAAATGGTCAAATTGCTGCTGGCGCACAATCAGTCATGATATTTGATACATGGGGTGGTGTACTGTCGCCACGTGATTATAAAGATTTTTCATTACAATATATGGCAAAAATTGTTGATGGTTTAACCCGTCATGCAGATGGTCGCCAAGTACCAGTAACCTTATTTACTAAAAATGGAGGTATGTGGTTAGAAGACATTGCGGCTACAGGTTGTGATGGTATTGGCTTAGATTGGACTATTGATATTGAAAACGCCAAAGCACGTGTTGGTGATAAAGTAGCGCTGCAAGGCAATATGGATCCATCAATGCTTTATGCTCCAGCTGAGCGTATTGAACAAGAAGTAAGCAAAATTTTAGCGGGCTTTGGTCAAGGTGGTACGGGTCATGTGTTTAACCTAGGTCATGGTATTCATCCCGATGTTAACCCAGATAACGCAGGGCATTTTATTGATGCTGTACATAGATTAAGTAAACCTTATCACGGTTAATAAAAACATTTTTATTATAAAGGAGCTTTATGCTCCTTTTTTATTGCCAGAAATTCAATAGGCTGTTATTAATGGATAATACCAAGTTGATTAAGTTATTTTTATAAGGAAAACTAATAATGCGACCCATACCTATAATAGTATCGACAGTAACAATGTTGTGTTTTTTATCTGCTTGTAATACGGAACTCAATCAGAAACAAATACTCACAGCAAACAAAACAGAACAACAGTTAATAAGCACGATTAACGACAAAAACACTCAGACTCAGCAAGAAAGGCAAATAGCTAAAGTAACCGCTGTAAAGCCGTTAAATAAAAATAAGGTTAAAGTTAATATGATTTCAGTACAGGGCACCATTCGTTATTTTGATTTAGAGGGCGGTTTTTATGGTATTGTGACTAATAAAGGACAAAAATTATTACCACTTAATCTAGCAAAAGAGTATCAACAAGCAGGTGCTGTCGTTGAGGTAAAAGGTGAACTCCAGCAAGATATGATGACAACTCAACAGTGGGGAACACCATTTAAAGTTAGTCATATTACTGTTTTGAAAAAAGGTGAAACTCAACTTAACTTACAGTAATTAGCCATAAATATTGATTATTTGTAGAGGGGTTATGTAAGCAAAAGCATTGCTAATGAAAGTGTGGTGTAAATAATACAAGTGACTTTTCAATGTGAGCTGTAATGGTTCATTAAGTTATAAGTAAGTCTAAATTGTTACTTTATGTTGTGAATTGCATTGAATTCCATATTAACTAAGTGTTTTTATTCATAAAATGGCATTTTTTATGATGAAAGCATGATAAAAATATTTTTTAAAGCACTATAAATTATAGGCTATAGCAATATTTTATAGCAAAATGCCCTTGCTTATATAAATGGTAATGAAATACACTGTTATGAGCAAAAACAACTAGAGTTATATAATCTTTTATTTCCCTTTATCTTAGGATGCCATCATGACTGATTTTCGCCAGCAAGCCCTTGATTACCATGCTTTTCCAAAACCAGGAAAAATTAGCGTTGAACTTACCACCGCGGCAGAAACAGCACATGATCTCGCACTTGCCTACAGCCCTGGTGTGGCTGAGCCTGTTCGTGAAATTGCCAATAACCCTGATGATGTTTATAAATACACCGCTAAAGGTAATACCGTTGCGGTTATTACTAATGGTACGGCTATTTTAGGTTTAGGTAATTTAGGGCCTTTAGCATCGAAACCTGTAATGGAAGGTAAGTCGCTACTTTTTAAACGTTTTGCTGATATTGATTCAATCGATATTGAAGTGAAGCATAATACGCCAGAAGATTTTATTAATACTGTTGCTAGCATTGCTGATACTTTTGGCGGTATTAATCTTGAAGATATTAAAGCACCAGAATGTTTTGTAATTGAAAAAGCGTTAAAAGAGCGTTGTAAAGTGCCAGTGTTTCATGATGATCAACATGGAACGGCCATAGTAACGGCTGCAGGTATGTTGAATGCTCTTGAAATTCAAGGTAAAAATATTAAAAATGCGCGTATTGCTTGTTTAGGTGCTGGCGCAGCAGCTATTGCTTGCATGGAATTATTAATTAAATGTGGTGCGCAACGTGAAAACATTTATATGCACGATACTAAAGGGGTTATTCACACGCGTCGTGATGATTTAAATCAGTATAAAAAGCAATTTGCTAATAATACGGATAAACGCACCTTGGCCGATTCTATTGAAGGTGCCGATGTCTTTGTGGGGGTTTCTGGTCCTAACTTATTATCACCTGAATTATTAAAACTGATGGCACCTAATCCTGTTGTGTTTGCTTGTTCGAATCCTGATCCTGAAATTAAGCCAGAATTAGCCCATGCAGCACGTCAAGATTTAATCATGGCAACAGGGCGTTCAGATCATCCTAATCAAGTAAATAATGTTTTATGTTTTCCCTTTATTTTTCGTGGTGCATTAGACGTACGTGCTCGTCAAATTAACGATGAAATGAAAATTGCCGCAGTACATGCTATACGCGAATTGGCGAAAGAAGCGGTTCCAGAAGAAGTATTAAAAGCTAGCGGTGTTAGCACACTTACTTTTGGCCGTGATTATATTATTCCCAAACCTATGGATGCTCGTTTAAAAGCCAATGTTGCTAAAGCAGTTGCTCAAGCTGCGGTAGATTCTGGTGTAGCGGCATTACCAATGCCTGAAAATTATATGTTGTAAAAAATGATGGAATAGCCGTTAAACGGTAAAGTAATTGATAAAAAAGCCGCTAATGAGTACTCATTAGCGGCTTTTTGTTATTGAGTGATTAAGATCTTGACCTTCGTCAGCCTGACTATAAAAATTGTCAGTAACTAGTCATCAAGCTCATATTCAGAAAAATCGGTAATACCGCGATCTTCTAACAATTTTCTTACACTTGCGGGTAATTTACTATGAGTTTCTTTAGCCAAGTCACTATCATCTGGTAACGGTTGCCCAGTAAACGCGTGTAAAAATGCTTCACATAATAATTCGCTATTAGTTGCATGACGCAAGTTGTTAACTTGACGGCGGGTACGTTCATCAGTTAATACTTTTAGCACGCGTAAAGGGATAGAAACGGTTATTTTTTTTACTTGTTCGCTCTTTTTCCCGTGTTCGGCGTATGGATTTATATATTCACCATTCCACTCTGCCATAAAAAATTCCTCATAATTAAGACGGTGTAAATTGTACTTAACACACGGGGATAGTCAACTAGAAGTTTAGAAGTCTATACGTTTAAGTGAGTAAATTTTATTCAATGTGAGTACATGGTTAATATTTGCCTAACAACAATAATTGACTCAACTGTGAATGATCGCCAAAATAGCGCCATTATTTGTTTTACTCATATCCTTATCGGAACATTACATTTTATGGACATATTACAAGCAATTATTTTAGGCATAGTCGAAGGCTTTACTGAATTTTTACCTATATCGTCAACAGGGCACATGATAGTGGTTGCCGACTGGCTGGGTTTAGAGCAAACCAAAGCCAATACTGCCTTTGAAGTGATCATTCAATTAGCGGCGATTTTAGCGGTAGTCGCTAATTACAAAGAAAAATTTACTTTTGCTCATATCGAGTTATGGAAAAAAGTCGTTATAGCATTTTTACCTATAGCGGCCATCGGCTTTTTATTTAGACACCAAATAAAAGCGCTATTTTCACCTGATATTGTCGCGGTAATGTTTATTGTGGGTGGTATTGTTTTTTTAATTGTGGAGTATTTTTACCAAGCAGAAAAAGCCACGGTTAACGACGTTGAACAATTAACCTATAAACAAGCGGCATGGATAGGTTTTGCGCAAATCTTTGCACTAATCCCAGGCACGAGTCGCGCAGGTTCAACTATTATTGGCGCAATGTTAGTGGGCTTAAGTCGCAAAGCCAGCGCAGAGTTTTCTTTTTTATTAGCATTACCAGTAATGTGTGCCGCTAGCGGATTAGATTTACTTAAACATTATCAAGAGTTTACCGACGCTAATTTAAGCGCCTTGCTTATTGGCTTTATTACCGCCTTTATTATCGCTTTTTTTACCATGAAGTTATTTGTGCGCTTTTTGGCTAACTTTACCTTTGTTGGTTTTGGCTTATATCGCATTGCTTTTGGTGCGGTGTTGTTGGTGATTTATTTGTAATACTTGTTTGTTATATTTTAAGGATAAGATGAAATAGATCATTTTGATTTGTTGTCTCTTACTAAAAACCTTTATTGCTAGACTTGTAGCAATAAAGGTTTTTTTATGAGCTAAAAATAGTTTTAGCGGTTTAGACGTCTAAATACTTCTTGACCTTAGCTAGTAAACCGTTTAGGTTTATAGACGTCTAAACATCTAGCTATCAAGAGGTGCGATTATGAGCCATTCTAATCAGCAACAAAATACAAATAAATCTGCCAATAAACTTGCTACTACAACGGTACGCGCAGGTATTAATACTGATTTACATCATGGCGCTGTGGTTGCACCTATTCATTTATCCAGCACCTACTCATTAAAAGGTTTTAACGAAAAACGCCAGTTTGATTATTCGCGCACGGGTAATCCAACCCGTAGCACTTTTGCACAAGCGATAGCAGATTTAGAACAAGGGTGTGTGGGTATTGCCACCAGCACAGGCATGGCAGCAGTACATTTATTGTGTCAATTACTAAGCACTGATGATCGCGTGCTTATTCCTCACGATTGCTATGGCGGTAGTTATCGTTTATTCACGCATTTAGCTAAACGCGGATTATTTAAAGTGTCGGTGGTTGATCAAAATGATGAAACCGCACTTGCACAAGCATTAGCACTTAAACCTAAGTTAGTGTTAATTGAAACGCCGAGCAACCCGTTACTACGTATCGTCGATATTGAAAAGATTGCCGCAGCAAGCCATGACGTTGGCGCATTAGTTGCAGTTGATAACACTTTTTTATCGCCCGCATTACAGCAGCCATTATTGCTAGGTGCTGATATTGTTTTTCATTCCACCACTAAATATATTAATGGTCACAGCGATGTATTGGGTGGTGTTTTAGTCACTAAAGATAAAGTTTTAGGTGAAGAATTAGCGTGGTGGGCAAACTGTATTGGCATTACGGGCAGTGCCTTTGATAGCTATTTAGCATTGCGCGGTTTAAAAACATTAGCAGTACGCATGAAGCAGCATGAAAGCAATGCTGAGCAAGTGGCGAAGTTTTTACAAAATCATCCTGCCATTGAACAAGTGTATTTTCCTGGTTTAAGTGAGCATCCCAATCATGATATTGCTGCTCGTCAACAATATGGTTTTGGCGCAATGTTAAGTTTTGAAGTCAAAGGTGGCGTAGCAGCGGTTAAAGGTTTATTTGCAAACCTTAACTTATTTACCTTGGCGCAATCATTAGGTGGGGTAGAAAGTTTGATCAGCCATCCATCAACCATGACTCATGCTGGTATGGAGCTTAAAGCACAATTAGCGGCAGGTATTACCCAATCGCTAGTGCGTATTTCTGTTGGCATTGAAGATGTTGAAGACATTATTAATGATTTAGATGCTGGGCTGTGCGCCAGCCAAAAAGAGTGCGCCAGCCAGCAAGAGACTAGCCATGCAACTCACGTAAATCTTGAAATTAATACGGCAGATATTGCTAAAAAACAAAATAATGCTGTTGAGCAAAACAATAAAAATTTATCAGTTAAAACGGCATCATCACAATTAACGCCAGCATATAATGGGTTTTGGTAAGCATGAGTCAAATAAATGTAGCTGAGCTACTTGCTGAACAGGTGAGTGAGCAAGGGCAGCCAGCACAAAATAAATTACGTAAATATGCGGCTAATGTTCATAAGTTTGGTGGCAGCAGTTTAGCTAATACCGCCTGTATTGAACGGGCAGTAAATATTATTCGCCAACATTGTCACTTAAACGACATTGTTGTGGTTTCAGCTAATGGTAAAACAACGGATCATTTATTTGCTTTAGTGGCGCAAGCTGAGTCCAACCATGATTTTTCAGATGCGCTTGCTAAGTTACACCAGCAACAACAAACGCTTATTAACTCGTTATTAAAAGCGCAAGTTGCCCAGCCGTTATTGCAGCAATTAGCTTTAGATATTAAACAACTTGCTCTTTGGTTAACTGAATTATCAAATAAAGTAAGCACTCACTATAACGATATACTAGCTTTTGGTGAGCTATGGTCAGCACAATTATTGGCTCAGGCATTAAATTGTTATGTTTGTCCTAGCTATGCGGTAGATGCGCGTGATTTTTTACAAATTAACAATGATGTTGACTGCCTTGTTAATGAAAAAATTAGTACGGCGCAATATCAGTTATTACAGCAGGCTAATAAATTAGCGGTAGTGACGGGTTATATTGCTAAAGATATAACAGGTAAAACCTGTACATTAGGGCGTAATGGTAGCGATTATTCAGCTACTATTATGGCAGCACTTAACCAAGCGGGCAATGTGACGTTATGGACAGATGTTGATGGTATTTATAGTGCTGATCCGCGCATTGTTCCTAATTCTCGAAAATTACATCGTTTACCTAATGAAGTGGCACAAGAGCTAGGGCGTTTAGGTAATCCAGTATTGCACGCAAAAACGTTAACACCGTTAGCGACTCATAAAATACACCTACATATTGCTAGCAGTTTTGCACCACAAACAAGTGGTAGTGAAATTGGTGAATTTGGCGCGATTGCTAAGCAAGAATTGTCAGTTACTTATAGCAATGACTTACTGTTAGTGAGTGCAAATAGTTTAACAGGCGAGCAGGGTGAACAAGCACAAATTATGTTTTCGCCACTTTGTCGTGATAATAAACAAGGCTTTATTGTTATTGAGCAGCATCAACAACACACGGTGAGCCAATGGTTAGCCAGTAAAAATGAACAAATAACGTATACGCCAGTGGCGATTATTGCCACAGTAGGTTTTCAAGTGGCTCAACGCGGTGATGTTAAAGCTCGTTTTAAGCGGTCATTAAAAAGTATTGCGCCGTTGCATTTTGTGAGTGCCAATAATCAACACAGTATTATCGCGATTGTGCATGACAATTGTACTAGCGAGTTAATTAATAATGTTCATCATGATGTTACCAAAGAGGCCAAACAAATAGGTATGGTAGTTGCTGGTTTGGGGAATATTGGCCAACGTTTTCTTGAACTGCTTCCACAACAATTAACGCGTATTAAGTCTTTAGAAAATGTGCATTTAGTGGGGTTGTTATCGTCAAGTAAAGCGTTAATTAAAAACGACGGTATTGATGCCGCACAAGCTTTGTCATTATTTATTGAACAAAGTACAGGCTACCAGCAAGCCGATTTATTAACTTGGCTTGCGAATCACCCTTATGATGAGCTAATTGTTGTTGATATTACCGCTAGCCAAACCTTTAGTGATTTATATGGTGATTTTTTTAAGCAGGGCATTCATGTTATTGGTGCCAATAAAATTGCCGCCTCAAATGAAGCTGAAAAGTATCAATTTTTAACCACTAGCGCACACAAAAATCAATGCTTATGGCTTGGTAATACAACCGTTGGTGCAGGTTTGCCAATTAATTTTGCCATAGAAGATTTACGTAATAGTGGCGATAGTATAGTAGAAATATCAGGGATATTTTCAGGCACGTTATCGTGGTTATTTGAAAATTTTACGGGTGAAATAGGCTTTGCTGAATTAGTAAAACAGGCATTAGCGCAAGGTTTAACCGAGCCTGATCCGCGTGATGATTTATCTGGGCTTGACGTACAGCGAAAATTATTAATTTTAGCGCGAGCGGCAGGCTTTACTTTGTCACTTGACGATATTGATTGCCAAAACTTAGTTCCCACGTCTTTACAACAATTAAGTAAAAATGAATTTTTAGCGCGTCTTCATGAACTTGATGATTATTTTGCCGAGCAATTAATACAAGCTAAACAACAACGCGGGGTTATTCGTTATATCGCTCGTTTTGCTGTAGAAAACGATAAATTAACCGCAAAAGTGTCGTTAGAAACGCTAGCGCAAAACCATGCTTTTGCAAACCTAACGCCGTGCGACAACATTTTTCAGATTAAAAGCCAATGGTATAACGATAATCCATTGATCATACGTGGTCCAGGCGCAGGGCGAGACGTTACTGCTGGCGGCTTACATTCAGATTTAGTCAATATTTGTCAGCAGTTGGCGAATAAAACAACACCAGTTAAAATTAAAGGGAGCATCTCATGAGTTACGGTCATGCAAGACAAATAGAATCGCTAAACCGCAGTTTAAGTGAAACCAGTAAAGATATTCAGGTATCGTTTGAGTTTTTCCCGCCGAACTCGCCTGAAATGGAAACCACACTATGGAATTCGGTCGAACGTTTAGCGCCGCTTAAGCCAAAATTTGTTTCGGTAACTTATGGCGCAGGTAGTGGTACGCGTGATCGTACTCATGAAATTATTAAACGTATTCAAAAAGATACCGCTTTAGTTGCTGCGCCACATTTAACTTGTATTGATGCATCTAAGGATGAATTAATTGAAATTGCTAAGGATTATTGGGCAAGTGGTGTGCGTCACATTGTTGCGCTGCGCGGTGATTTACCTAACAGTGATGAAAAACCATCAATGTATGCTGCTGATCTCGTTGAATTATTACGTGGAGTTGCCGACTTTGATATTTCGGTTGCGGCTTATCCTGAAGGTCATCCTGAAGCGCCAAATCCACAATTTGATTTACTTAATTTAAAGCGCAAAATTGATGCGGGAGCTAATCGCGCCATAAGCCAATTTTTCTTCGATATTGAATCGTATTTACGTTTTCGTGACCGTTGTGTAACGGTTGGTATTGATGTTGAAATTATCCCCGGTATTTTGCCTGTCACTAACTATAAAATGTTAGAACGCTTTGCTGGTTTAACTAACGTACATATACCAAGCTGGATGCCAAAAATGTATGAAGGCTTAGAGGATGATGAAACCACGCGTCGTTTAGTGGGAGCTAATATCGCTATGGAACAGGTAAAGGTGTTAAATCGTGAAGGAGTGAAAAACTTCCATTTTTATACGCTAAATCGTGCTGAATTGAGTTATGCAATATGTCATACGCTAGGTATTCGACCTTAAATTCACAATATTCATTTGTTTCTTTTCATTTTTTTGGCTAGCATGGAGCTACGGAAAATTTTTGTAGTTGGTCAATGAATAGCGATACCCCGTTTACTCAACAAGTTAAAGAGTTATTAAAAAGTATTTCAGGTACCGTGGGCACTTCGGTAGTGTTGCAGGCGAGTGATTACTTTAGCCAACTGCAACGTATGCAACAACAAATTCAGACTTATAAAGAAAGCATTGCTGAAAATACGGCCATGCTTAATCAGCAAACTACAGAGAAAAATAAATCCCTCTACAAAAGGCGTTTAGTTGCCGCAGAAACCACCTTAAAACGCTACAATGATGAACAGCGAGAATTAAACTTAGTACGACATGATCATTTAGTGAGTGTTGCTCGTGAAGTTTTATCACTGGCTGAAGGTGTGGATTTTGATGATACTGTGCGTAAGTCTTCGCGTCTTTTAGGTACAATTCAATTATTAAGTCCTACCGAAGGCAAGCAAGTTGCAGAAAGCAATGATCGTAGCAAGCAACTATATAAAGCAGTGCTGTGCTTACGGTTATTTGATGAACTTTATGCAAATGACATGATTGATGATCCTTACATATTGAAAGCCTTAGATAATATGGCACCAAGCCAATATAAATCGTTTATCAATAATGAAGATGATGCTTATAAAGAGTTTGCAGAAACAGTAAAAATCCCCTTAATTATGATCGCTATATTGCAAGATATAGGTAACCATCATCCTATCGCAAAAACTATTTTGTATGGCGAAACCTTAACGGCTAATCCTTATCGTGTTTTAGACCAAGAGAATAGAAAAA
This sequence comes from Alteromonadaceae bacterium, assembly GCA_015491935.1. GTDB lineage: Bacteria > Pseudomonadota > Gammaproteobacteria > Enterobacterales > Alteromonadaceae. Next base: position 35,231 of record WGGB01000140.1, on the reverse strand, counting down.
AACTTTTGCAAACCAATTACACGCAAACCATGAAGTATATTTCACAAGGTATTGGAACAGGAAAATATATCGGCAATTCCAAAGTTGAACGCGATATATTTGATAAAAAAGAAAAGCAAAAAGTTGCCTTTATGCAATCAGTGTTAAAGCGTTGGGCGAATTCAAAAGATATTATCGGTAATTTACTTAAAGTCCCACAAGTTTATACCTCAATTATTTTATCAACCAAAGATAATTTTGATTATCGCTTGTTGCCTAAGGTTTACCAAATTTTAAAAATGAATGTTGAACGAGGTCATTGTCGAGAAGATGTGGTTGATTTACTTTATAAAATAACTGGGATGTTCCCCATTGGTTATGGCGTTACTTATATACCTAAAGATTCATCTGGTCAGCCGTTAGATCGCTTTGAATACGCTATTGTAACGCGTTTATACCCTGAAAAATTAGAATGTCCTGAATGTCGGGTAGCAACGAGAAGCCTTACTTTTATCAGTCGTGGTCAAGATATTCGTATTGAAAAAAATAGCAATTTATATTTTCCTACTACGGCTAAATCCTTATCGACGATGAGTAAAGAGAGGTTAGACGAAATACTAGAGCTACTTGCCTCTAATCATCAAGAAAGAAAAAAACTCGATGTATTACCCCGTTGTTGGCACGCCAAAGAGTTTTTTTCTATAAGTAAAAATCAAAATTTATGGAACAAAATAAGCGATTAAGTTTTTTACGAGTAAATAATAAAACGTTATTCATCTTGAAAAATCTCTTCAATTTTTAACTTAAATAATCGCGCTGCTTTAAAGGCTAAGGGTAAGCTTGGATCGAATTTACCTTTTTCAATAGCATTAACTGTTTGTCGAGAAACGCCTAACGCTTGCGCGAGTTGCGCTTGCGTCCAGTCTCGTTCGGCACGTAACACCTTTAAACGGTTTTTCATTGGTATCTTCTCTTAATAACAGCGATAGAAATGATGTAGGTAAAGCCCATAATAAAATACATATTCGAAATTTCTGCATCAAAAGGAATAATATTAGTAATATCTAATAATGAATAACTTAAGCCAGTTACTAAGCCCACCCCTAACGTGATCGCCATCGCTTCGAACATTATTTTTTGCTGCAACTCATCTAAATTTTTCAGATGATTTTTATTAGCAATGATCATCCCAATGCCAACAAGTAAATTTAATAATATAGCTAATAAAGTTAATATTTTACTCTCTCCCCAAGAAAATTGTGGACTGAAAGTCGCTAACGCTAAGGTTATTAGCCAAGCCGCTGTCCAACGCGCTAAAGTTAGCGTATTGCTTTTATTTTTACACTCCCAGCTGTTATTTTTCTGTGTATGTTTATTTTCATCTTTTGGTAATGTTTTACTCATAAGTCACCTATACTTGATTTAATGTAAAGTTTGTTTGACTTGTTAAGGTTAGAAGTATCTCAATACCAAGTCAAGTTTATTTTACATAAAGTTTGGTTAGCTAGACTTTTGTCTTAAAAGATAGATAAATATTCATCGATATTTAATCGATACAATAATGTTTTATTAAATTTATTAATAATTTTTCAGTTTTATTAATTTCACTAAATTCTAAAAATTCGTTAGGTTGATGTGCTTGATCAATTGACCCAGGCCCCATGACGATAGTTTGACAACCTAACTGCTGAATAAATGGTGCTTCGGTGGCATAATTTACTGCGCAACAGTGATGGCCGCTTATTTTTTCGGCAATACTGGTAAACTCACTCGTTTCTTGAGCGAAACTAGGTGAGCTTGGGTAAAGCTCTTTAAAGCTAATACGATTCGCATATTTTTCGGCAAGTGGTTTTAAAGTATCGCTAAGCAAATTAATGAGTTCATCATCATGCATTTTAGGTAATGAGCGCATATCAATATCTAATGAACAATGACCACAAATACGGTTGGCACTATCACCGCCATTAATGGCGCCAAAGTTTAAGGTGGGGGTATTCACATTAAAATGATTGTTATGGTAATTTTGTTGTAGCTTTTGTTTTAGTTTTATTAACTCGCCAATCACTTGATGCATTATTTCAATAGCATTTACGCCCAGACTTGGATCACTTGAATGCCCCGATTGTCCTTGTACACTAATACGATGCGACATATGCCCCTTGTGCATCACCACGGGTACTAAATTTGTTGGTTCGCCAATAATAGCGACATCAGGTTTTATTAATTGTTTTTTAGCAAAAAAACGCGCACCAGCCATGGTGGTTTCTTCGTCGGCAGTCGCTAAAATATACAAAGGTTTTTTAAGTTGCTTAGCCGTTAATCCTTTACAAACTTGTAGAATAAAGGCGAAAAAACCTTTCATATCACAAGTACCTAAGCCATAAAATTTATTGTCTTTGCTTAATATTTTATGGGGATCGCTTTGCCAATTATTTTCGTCAAAAGGCACGGTATCACTGTGTCCAGCCAATAATAGTCCACCTTCACCACTACCGAGTTTTGCTAATAAGTTATATTTATTACGGCTATTGGGAACCGCTTGAATATCTATGCTAAAGCCAAGTTGTTCGAACCACGTTGCTAACAACTGAATAACGGCTAAATTACCTTGATCCCAACTTGCTTCTGTTGAGCTGATTGAGTTGTGAGCGATTAGCTGGCTTAGTGAATCGGTAAAGTTTGGTAGTTTTAGGCTCATAAGAGTTTAATTTTTCCTGAAATAAAATTTCCGCAATGACTGTAATAACAATACAGTAAAAATAGCTCAAAATATTTATGCTATTTAATTGCATAAATAATCAAATGCTGGTAAATTCATTTTACAGTGTAAATAACCTTGTTCAAGATGGCTACTCAAAAATGAAACTGCATTTTAAACTTCGACGATAATTGGCTTTGTTATTTATTTTAGAGTCACGAATTTTATTATTATTTCTCTAAATACTGAATTTAAAATTATTGTTTAATGAATAAAATTGCATTTTGAGGTTCCAGTGTTAAAGCAAGTAGCAACAACAGAAAAACGAACAAAAATTAGAAAAATCAATGTCGTGGTGATTGGTGCTAGCGGTTATGTTGGCGCTGAGCTTATTGGCTTATTACTGCAACATGACCATGTAGCATTACAACATTTATTAGTGTCTGAAAATAGTGTTTCCTGTGGTAAAACCTTTAACGAGTTACACCCTCGTTGGCAGGGGATCTGTGAATTACCCCTGCATTCTTTTTCTCAGGATTGGTTTGATAGCTTTATTGTCTGTGCTAAAGAAAAGTTGGATGCCGTCTTTTTTGCCACGCCACACGAATTTAGTGCCAATTGGGCGCAAGCATTTGTTGAAGCGGGTGTTAAAGTATTTGATCTCTCAGGTGGCTTTCGTTTAAAAAATGCGGCTGATTATCCACAATATTATGGTTTTGAACACGCGGATGTTAATACCTTAGCAAAAGCGCAATATGGGCTAGCCGAATGGCAGGCACAAGAAATAGCTAATGCCGATTTGATTGCTGTACCGGGTTGTTACCCCACGGCAAGCTTATTATCACTAAAGCCTATCACCCGTAATAATCTTCATATCAAAAATAGTTTAATTGTCGTTAATGGCATTAGTGGTGTGACGGGCGCAGGGCGTAAAGCGTCATTGGCAACTAACTTTAATGAAGTAAGTTTAACGCCATATAATATTTTACAGCATCGTCATCAACCTGAAATTAGTCAGGAAGCTCAGGCTGAGGTTATTTTTAATCCGCATTTAGCGCCCTATAAAAGAGGTTTATTGGCGACTGTTACCTTGCAGCTCAATAATGACGTTACCACGGCTCAAGTCGAGCAAGCTTATGTTAATGCTTATCAAGAACAGCCCTTAATTAGACTAACGCCAAATTGGCCGAAAATAGATAACGTTGCTTATACTCCTTTTGCCGATTTACATTGGCAATATGATCAACAAAAACACACTTTAGTGGTGAGCTGTGCGATAGATAATTTATTAAAAGGTGCGGCATCGCAAGCGGTGCAGTGTTTGAATATTAGCTTAGGCTTGCCGAGTGCTTATTCGCTCTTGAGCCAGCAAGTGTTAAATAGTAAGTGTGGAGAATCAGCATGATTAATACAAAAAAACCGTTAGTGATCAAAATTGGCGGCGCTATTCTTGAGCAACAATCTGCGCTGGTAGCTTTACTCAATGTGATTAAATCGTTAAAAGATCAAACCATAGTTTTAGTACATGGCGGTGGCTGTGTGGTGGATGAAATGCTTAGCAAAGCAGGGTTTACTACTATTAAAAAACAGGGTTTACGAGTAACACCAAAAGAGCAAATGCCTTTTATTAGTGGTGCCTTGGCTGGTTGTGTTAATAAAAGCATTGTTGCGCAAGCAAATAGCCTAAAACTTAATGCGGTTGGTTTATCGTTAACTGATGGCAATATGGTTAGTTGTCAGTTATCAACTAAAAATTTAGGTGAGGTTGGTGAGCCTAAAGCACAGTCAAGTGCGTTACTCGATAACTTATTACAAGCTAAATTTTTACCCGTTATCGCGTCTATTGGGTCGTTAGCTAATGGTGAATTAGTTAATGTGAATGCTGATGATGCGGCGGTCGCTATTTGCCAACTGCTCAATGCTGAACTATTGCTATTAACTGACGTTGATGGTGTTTGGGATGCAGACGGAAATTGCTTAGCTTCTTTAAATACCGAACAAGCGGATGATCTTATTAAACAAGGTGTTATTGCTGGTGGCATGACTGCTAAAGTTAATGCTGCTCTTAGTGCTGCTAATCATTTACGACGAAGTATCGCGGTTGCTAGTTGGAAAACACCTGAAAAAATAGCGCTATTGCTATCAGGTGACAATATTGGCACTCGCGTCCTCCCAAATTAAATTACCCGAATTAAACTACTATAATTAAATTTATTTATGTTTATCGTTTTTCATTAAAATTTTTAATGTTGTTGCCGTAATACCAAGCAATAACAACCAAGGAAAGCTTATGTCGTTATCTCATTTTTTAGCTGATGATCAGTGTTCTCAGCAAGAATTGCTAATGCTGATCGATTTAGCCAAGCAAATCAAACAAAATCCTGCTAACTACAGTCAAGTATTAGCAGGTAAATCTATCGTGATGATTTTTGAAAAACCGTCATTACGTACTCACCTTAGTTTTGATATTGGTATTAATAAACTCGGTGGTCATGCGCTGTATTTAGGCCAACAAAATGGCAAATTAGGTGAGCGTGAACGGGTCAGTGATTACGCTAAAAATATCTCTTGCTGGGCTGATGCCATAGTTGCTCGGGTATTTAGCCATGAGTCAATTTTACAATTAGCTGAGTATGCCAGTGTGCCCGTGGTTAATGCTTTATGCGATTTGTATCATCCTTGTCAGGCATTAGCCGATTTTGTCACCCTTTCTGAAAATTTAACTAAGCTAGGTAAAGATGAATTAGCGCAACTAAAACTCGCTTATGTGGGTGATGGTAATAATGTTTCGCAGTCTTTAATGTTAATGGCGGCTATTTTAGGGCTAGATTTTACTTTAGTTTGCCCACAAGGTTGTGAGGGAAATGCTGCTATTTTAGACAAAGCACAAACCTTAGCGCTGCAATCTGGCGCGCAGATAACTGTAACTAATAATATTGATGATATCGGTCAGCAAGATGTAATTTATACTGATACTTGGATCTCAATGGGTGATGAAGATGCCGATAAGAAAGCGGCAATCTTAGCTAAATTCGCCCCTTATCAAGTTAACCATCAATTGATGGCGGCGACGCAAGCAAAAACCGTGATGCATTGTCAACCTGCACATTTAGAAGAAGAAATTACCACTGAGTTATTCGATAGTGAGATGTCGGTCGCCTTTGAACAAGCTGAAAATCGTATGTGGGCGCAAAATGCCGTATTAGTTAGCCTGTTTAGTAACTAACACCGAAGACTTACATAATAATGTAGGTCGACACGAGCGTAGCGAGGCTCGACAAATTGCAGTAATTGTCGTAGCTAGGCACGACAAATTACCTCGCGACAAATCAATTTAACGTCATTCTGAACTTGTTTCAGGATCTAAAAAATTAAAAGTGAGTACAGAAATATGAGTAAAAACAAACAAATAAAAAAAGTGGTGTTAGCTTATTCTGGTGGTTTAGACACCTCAGCGATCATTCCGTGGTTAAAAGAAAACTACAATGGTTGTGAAGTGGTTGCCTTTTGTGCCGATGTTGGTCAAGGCGAAGAAGAATTAGTGGGCATTCAAGAAAAAGCTATCGCTTCTGGCGCGAGCGAATGTCATGTCGTCGATTTAAAAGAAGAGTTTGTTAAAGACTATATTTATCCAATTATTAAAACAGGCGCGGTTTACGAAGGGCAATATTTATTAGGAACTTCAATGGCTCGCCCTGTTATTGCTAAAGCTCATGTAGAAGTAGCACTAAAAGTTGGTGCCGATGCACTTTGTCATGGTTGTACGGGTAAAGGTAATGACCAAGTACGTTTCGAGTCATGCTTTGCTGCGCTTGCACCACAACTTACCGTGATTGCGCCGTGGCGTGAATGGGATATGGTTTCGCGTGAAGACTTACTCGCTTATTTAGCTGAGCGTGATATTCCTTGCGCAGCCTCATTGACCAAAATTTATAGTCGCGATGCTAATGCGTGGCATATTTCGCACGAAGGCGGTGAACTTGAAGATCCATGGTGCGAACCATCAAAAGAAGTATGGACAATGACGGTTGATCCACAAGATGCCCCAAATACGCCAGAAAAAATGACTTTAAGCTTTGAACAAGGTGAATTGGTCAGCGTTGACGGTAAGGAGTTATCACCTTATCAAGCATTGGTGTATTTAAACGATAAAGCGGCGGCGCATGGTGTGGGTCGTATCGATATTGTTGAAAATCGTTTAGTGGGGATGAAATCACGAGGTTGTTACGAAACGCCAGGTGGCACAGTATTAATGGCTGCTTATAAAGGGCTTGAAACGCTTATTTTAGATAAAGAATCACTAAAATATCGCGAGTCAATAGGCTTAGAATTTTCACACGTAATTTATGATGGTCGTTGGTTTACACCACTTGCCAAAGCGCAACTCGCTGGCGCGGCAGCGCTTGCTGAGCAAGTCACTGGCGATGTCGTGGTTAAATTATATAAGGGGCAGGCGAGTGTTATTCAACGTCGTTCGCCAAATAGTTTGTATTCAGAAGAATTTGCCACCTTTGGTGAAGACGATGTTTACGATCAAAAACATGCCGAAGGTTTTATTCGTTTGTTTAGTTTATCAAGCAGAATTGCCGCACTAAAATCACAAAACACTAAGTAGCAAGGTAGTAGGAGAATAATTATGGCAGCACTTTGGGGCGGTAGATTTAAAGGCGGTAGTAGTGATATTTTTAAAGCCTTTAATGACTCATTACCTTTTGATCATGTGTTAGTACAGCAAGATATTCAAGGTTCTATTGGTTGGTCAAAGGCCATTCAAAAAGCTGGAGTATTAACCCTTGATGAACAACAACAAATGGAACACGCACTGCTTGAACTCGCTAAAAAAGTAGAGTTAGGTGACTCAGATATTCTTGAATCGAATGCTGAAGACGTGCATAGCTTTGTTGAAGCGGCATTAACTGAACAACTGGGTGATATTGCCCGTAAATTACATACGGGTCGCAGTCGTAATGACCAAGTTGCCACTGATTTACGTTTATGGGCTCGTGAACAAGTCGATATATTAATTGCCGCGTTAAGTACCTGTCAGCAGCAACTATTAACGCTGGCAGAAAACAATCAAGAGCACATTTTACCAGGCTATACGCACTTACAACGCGCACAACCGATACGTTTTGCCCATTGGTGTATGGCGTATGTTGAAATGCTTAAACGTGATATGAGCCGTTTACAAGATGCGCGCGTGCGCATGAATCAATCGCCATTAGGTAATGGTGCACTAGCGGGCACAACTTATCCGATAGACAGATATGCATTAGCGAATACATTAGGTTTTGATAGTCCTTGTGTAAACAGTTTAGATGCTGTTTCAGATAGAGATTTTGTCCTAGAAATTCTTTTTGCCGCTTCAACCTCAATGATGCATTTATCGCGTTTTAGTGAAGATTTAATCTTTTTTAATTCAGGTGAGGCCAATTTTATAACGTTGGGCGATCAAGTTACCTCGGGTTCGTCGTTAATGCCACAAAAGAAAAATCCCGATGCGTTAGAGTTAATTCGTGGTAAATGTGGCCGTGTCTATGGCAGCTTGCACGCGTTATTGGTGACCATGAAAGGTTTACCGATGGCGTACAATAAAGATTTACAAGAAGACAAAGAAGGTTTGTTTGAAACGGTTGGTCAATGGCATAGTTGCTTGATCATGGCGGGCGAAGTAATAAATTCGATTGAAATTAATAGCGCTCGTTGTCAAAAAGCCGCACGCGAAGGTTATGCTAATGCCACCGAATTAGCCGATTACTTGGTTTCAAAAGGAGTGCCATTTAGAACCGCTCATGATATTTCAGGACAAGTGGTGCTTTATGCTATTAACCAAGGAGAGCCGATTGAAAGTTTACGTCTTGATGAATTACAACAGTTTTCGCCACTGATTGAAGATGATGTTTATCCCATCCTAGAACTTGATTACCTAGTAGATAAACGCAATGTTTTAGGTGGTACGGGCAAAGAACCTGTTGCCAATATTATTGCTCAATATCGACATAAATTGGGGGCGGCAGGTTATACGGTTCGTGATGCTAAACTAACTGACTTACGCGCGATTAGTAAATTAGTGGATTACTGGGCAGGTAAAGAAGAAAACTTACCGCGTTCGCAAGACGAATTAATAAAATCAATACGCGATTTTGCCGTCATTGAAGTTAACGGCCAAGTATGTGCGTGTGCTGCGCTTTATATTTATAGCACTGGGCTCGCTGAAATTCGTTCGTTAGGTGTTTCTATCAATTATCAGGGTAAGGGGTATGGTAAATCTTTGGTTGATCACTTATTAGCAAGAGCAAAAGATTTGGCGTTGTCAAAAGTACTGGTATTAACCCGTAAACCAGATTTCTTTATTCGCCTTGGTTTTGAACTCGGCGAAAAAGAAAAATTACCTGAAAAAGTGATGAAAGATTGTGATTTATGCCCGCGGCAAGATAACTGTGATGAAACCGCATTAACTTATTTACTTAATAATAAAAACCCCTTCGAAATCAATATTCAAGCACTGTAATGCTTAATTGATAAAGTCCATATTAATGATTTTAATATGGACTTTTTATTCTCGCGAATTCAGCTCTTAGTTTCTAAAGCGTTTTTTAAAAAATATCATCCACAGGGGCTTGCTGTTCTACCTCTTTTGCTGCTTTATCTTTAGTGTCTTCAGGTATATTAAAAATATTTTCACTATTGTCTTGGCTAACGTAGTCTTTAGGCTCTGTGCCTTTTATGAAATATTCAAAAGTACTCGATTTATCCGTTTTTGTGGTGAGTTTTCCTGTTGCTTTATCTATGCGTACTGAAATAATGTTTTCAGGCTGAACAAAGGGTTCTACAGGCAAGTCTTGTAGTGCTGTTTTCATAAACGTTATCCATGCTGGCTGTGCTGATTTTGCGCCGGCTTCAGTACCGGTCATTTGTTTTTTGCCTAAATTAATATTTCTACTGACTTTGCCTAATTCTCGGCTGTGATCATCAAAACCAATCCATGTACTGGCAACTATTCTACGGCTAAATCCTGAAAACCATGCATCTTTTGATGAATTAGTTGTACCTGTTTTACCTGCAATATCATGGCGTTTTAATGCGCGAGCTCGCCAACCAGTGCCTTGCCAAGGATGTTTAGATGACCAATCACTTCCCCAAATCACGGAATTCATTGCCTGAGTAATTAAAAAAGCATTCTGCGGGCTAATAGCACGTTCAGCTTGTGGTGATAATTGAGTTGTGTCGGTCTCAGGTACATTTTTATCATTATTAGTATCATTTTTCGTTGCCGATAATTGTTGGCAATCATCACAAGCAACGGCAGAATTGGCTTGATAAACAATATTGCCTAAAGAATCTTCAATGCGCTCAATTAAATAAGGCTTAATTAAAAAACCACTATTGGCAAAAGTTGCAAAGCCTGTCGCCACCTCTAACGGAGTTAAAGAGGCTGACCCTAATGCGAGTGACTCATTGTGTGGTAATTCATCAGGAGCAAAACCAAATAAAGATAAATGGTCAATTACTTTATTTAAGCCAACGCTACGTAGTAATCGCACAGAAATAACATTTTTTGATTGTGCTAGCCCTAATCGTACTCTAATTGGTCCGACATAAGTGGGTGGTGAATTTTTAGGTCGCCACACCATACCTGTACTTCTATCCCATTGATTAATTGGAGCATCATTAATAATTGAGGCTAAAGTGAAGCCATTATCTAATGCAGCTGAATAGATAAAAGGTTTTATGTTAGAGCCAACTTGTCGTTTAGCTTGTGTGGCACGATTGTATTGGCTTTGTTTAAAGCTAAAACCACCAACGCTAGCAAGTATGGCACCGTTGTCTGGTGATAAAGCAATTAGTGCAGAGCTTACTTGTGGAAGCTGACTTAAGCGATAATGATTATTATCTTTTTGTACATAAATAACATCGCCATAATGTAATATATCTGTTGCTTTTTTAGGTGGAGTACCTTGCTTATTATCATTAATAAATTCACGCGCCCATGACATCCCCTCCCAATTCATAGTTACTTCAATTAATTGGGCATCTTGGTTATTACTGTGTTCAATTACATCTATCGCAATAGTCGCTTGCTTGTCATTAACCGCTGTAACAACCGCAGCTTGTATGTTTTGGTAACTTTTAGTGTGTTGTAGTGCTGATTTTATTTCATCAATCGTTAGCGGTTCAATTGCGGTATCTATTTCAGCGACGGTTTGATCTGCTGTATTTGGCTGGCGTAAGGCTTTTATTATGCCGCGATAACCATGGCGTTGATCATAATCTTCAATATTTTTAATAACCGCTTGCTGCGCAGCACGTTGTAATTTTGCAGTAACGGTAGTGTAAACTTTAAAGCCACTGGTGTATGCCTGCTCTTTTGAGTAACGAGAAAGCACCTCTTTGTGTGCCATTTCAGCAATGTATGGTGCGTCTAATTCAATTTCTGCACCATGTCGATATGCGGTGATAGGAGCATTGTTGGCTTGCTCAAATTGTTGTTTAGTAATATAGCCACTGGCTAACATTCGGCCTAATACTACAGCTCTACGAGCTTTAGCACGCTGTGGTCGGCTAATAGGGTTCATGGTGGATGGTGCTTTAGGCAGGCCAGCTAATACCGCTATTTGTGCTAATGTTAACTCTTTTACATCTTTACCATAATACACTTGTGCCGCGGCACCAAAGCCAAAGGCACGATGCCCCAATTCAATTTTGTTCATGTAAAGTTCTAATATTTCATCTTTACTGAGAAGATGTTCAATATGAAAAGCGGTAAATATTTCTTTTATTTTACGTATCGCCGTGACTTCTCGTGTTAAAAAGAAGTTACGGGCAACCTGCATGGTAATCGTACTGGCACCACCTTTATTTTGCCCTGTTAATTTTCCTAATACAGCACGAGCAAAACCAATAGGATCTAGACCAAAATGTTGATAAAAACGATTATCTTCAGTTGCTAATATCGCTTGAATTAATAATTTTGGCATTTGATCTAATTTTAACGGAATACGTTTCTTTTCACCAAATTGTGATATTAATTTACCATCAGCACTAAAAACTTGCATAGGTGTTTGCCACTTTATGTTTTTTAATGACTCGACACTCGGTAAATCATTTTTAATGCTAATATAAATAATAATTAAGCTTAAAAGTGCTAAAAAAAATAAGGCAAAAGTGAGTTTTATAAATTTTTTCACGAATGTTCCAATAAAATATGTGATATTTTTGCTAAAAAAGTGTTTAATAATACAAGTATATCGTGTAAAACAATGTAATAAATGTATTTCTATGGTTATTATGTCTAAAATAATTAGAAAAAACTGTTTTTTGTAGGGTCTTATGTTAACCAGTTTATGGAAAAAGAAAACCTCGATGATGGTCGGGATTGATATTGGTTCACATTCTGTGAAGGCAGTATTGCTTAGCCGGGATGGTGAAAATTATAAGCTTGATGCTGTGGCTATAGAGCCGATGCCTCGTGGCGCGATTATTGATCGCGAAATTCAAGATATTGAAGCCGTTGGTAATGTTATTGCTAAAATAAGAAAAAAAATAGCGGCATCAATAAAAGATGCTGCGGCAGCTGTTTCAGGGCAAACGGTCATTACCAAAGTTATTTATATGGATGCCAGTTTAAGCGAAGATGAGTTAGCGAACCAAATTGAAATTGAAGCAGACAGCTTAATTCCTTATTCACTCGATGAAGTGAGTTTAGATTTTGAAACGCTTGACGTTAATGAGTCAGATCCTTCTAAAGTGAATGTTTTACTTAGTGCCGCACGAACAGAGTCAATTGAAGCGCGAGTGACCGCACTTGAAGAAGGTGGTTTTGTTGCTAAGGTTATTGATGTTGAAACCTATGCGTTAAGCCGAACACAGGAGTTAACTATATCTTCATTACCTGAAGATGCTGCGGATCAATTGGTTGCGACTGTTGATATAGGTGCAATGATGACTTTATTTTCAGCAACTGAAAATGGCAAGGAAATATATAGTCGAGATCAATTATTTGGTAGTGAACAATACACTAAGTCTATTGTTTCATATTATAACATGACCTTTGACACGGCTGAGCAAGCTAAAGTTAATGACGGTTTACCTCCTAATTATATGTTTGAAGTATTAGCACCCTTTCATACGGTATTAGTGCAACAAATTCGTCGTGCTATTCAAATGTTTCTGACTTCAAGTGGTCGTGAAAAAATTGACTATTTAGTTATTTCAGGTGGTACAGCTTTGGTTGAAGGGCTTGAACAGTTGCTTTCGGATGAGTTGGGTATTAATACTATTATAGCTAATCCTTTTACTAATATGATCATGGATGAAAGTATTGATCAAGAAATGTTGGCTGAAAATGCGCCACAGTTTATGGTGGCAACAGGTTTAGCATTAAGGAGCTTTTCTCCATGGCATATATAAATTTACTTCCATGGCGGGAAGAAGCTGAAAAAGCCAGGCAACGTGATTTTTTCATTATTTTAGGTGGGTTAGCTACCTTTTCATTACTTATTATTGTTGTTATTGGTCAGTACTATCAAGCAAGAATTGATGGTCAAAGTGTCCGAAATCAATATTTATCTAATGAAATTGCTAAAGTTGACGTTCGTATTGCTGAAATTAAAACATTAAAGTCTAAGAAGAAATCATTACAAGAACGTATTAATGTTATTGAGCAGCTACAACGTAGCCGCAATGTAGCAACGCAAGTATTAGATGAAATTGCTAAAATAGTTCCTGCAGGGGTTTATTTGGTTAAGCTTGATAAAAAAGGTGATAATATTCAAATATTAGGGAAAAGTGAATCGAATAATCACTTAGCTAATATGATTCGAGGCGTAGAACGCTCAAGTTTGTTTGATAATGCCATTTTAGAATCAATAGAAACTAATGATGCTCGTAGTAAATTATTAAGTGATTTTAAGATGAAAATTCATATTAAAAGCCAGATTAATAAGCAAGATAATAAATCAGCTAAAGGTGGTAAATAATGGATTTTGATTTTTCACAATTTGATGATTTAGAATTAGATAATATAGGTCAGTGGCCTACTGCAGCAAAAATATTATTATCAGTATTTTTAGTTATAGTCGTACTTAGTTTAGGGTATGTGTTTTATATTAGTGATAAAATGGAGCAATTAACAACGGCAAATGACCGTGAAGTTTCATTGAAACAAGAATATAAAAGTAAATACCATATTGCGGCTAATTTAGAATTATTTAAACAACAGATGGTTGAAGCTGAAGCGCTTTTTGCCACACAATTAAAAAGTTTACCTGAAAGCCATGAAACGCCAGGCTTGCTTGATGATATAACCTTTGTTGGTACAACAAGCGATTTAAATTTTGTAAATATCAATTGGCAACCTGAAATTAATCAAGAAATATATATTGAACTCCCCATAAATATGGAAGTTATTGGTACTTACCATGATTTTGGTAGCTTTGTGAGTAAAATTGCAGGATTACCACGTATAGTGACGGTGGGGGATTTTACTATAGAAAATACTGAAGCGAGTAAAAGTCCTCAAGTAAGAGTAAGTAACAAAGATCAATTAACGATGAAGTTACAAGCACAAACCTATCGTTATCAGGAGGGACCCGCTAAATGAAAAAACTAGCCTTAGTTTTTATTGTTGTAATTTCCCCGGTACTACTAACTGGTTGCTTTGATGATAACAACGATTTAAAAGCTTTCATTAATAAAGTACATAAAAATACAACACACTATATAAAGCCTATGCCAGAAATTTCAAAATTTACGCATTTTGATTATTCAGCTAGTGCATTACGTAGTCCTTTTGTTGCTCCTAAACCAGAAGCAATACAAGAAAAAATACAACAAATGTCAGGTTGTTTAAGTCCTAATCCTCGTCGTAGAAAGCAGCCATTAGAAAAATATTCTTTAGGCGATTTAACTATGCGAGGTACATTAGGCGAATTAGGTATTGTTTGGGCGTTAGTTGAAGCATCAGATAAAACTTTACATCGAGTATCAGTCGGTAATTATTTAGGTTTATTTAATGGTCATATAACTGAAGTAAATGATAACAATATAAAAGTGGTTGAATTAATTCCAGATGGCGCTGGCTGTTGGGTAGAACGCGAAGCCACCATAGTAATGACTGAGTCAAGTGCAGAGGGGCAAAGGAAGTAATGTTGCTAATAAATAATATGAAAAATTTAAAAACATCGTCAATTAAGTTAATGGTTTTTGTCGGGGTATTGTTGGTTTCATCGTTGACAAATGCAGCGAGTTTAACCATGGTCAAATATAATACAATACAAGATAGTGCTATTGAATTGGCATTTACTTTGTCAGAATCTATTAAATCCCAGCCTATTATAAGTACTTCTGCTAATCCAGCGCGTATTAAAATAACCTTTGCTGCAGATAAATTTGATCCAAACTTATCTACTATTGATATTCAGCATGCGGGTGTTAAAAATATTAAGGTACAAAAACAAGCGGGTAACGTTGTTGCTATTATTAATTTGGAAAAGTTATCTACTTTTGATGTTAAACAATTAGATAATCACTTCTCTCTTATTATTCATGGTGATGAAACTGCAGAGGTTGCAAAGGCAACAGCAAGCAGTGAAAGTTTTATGAATAATATTACTTCAATTGATTTTCGTCGTGGCAATAAAAATGAAGGTCAAATTTTTGTTTATCTTGATGACAGCATGGTCGCTGTCGATGTAAGTGATAAATTAGGTAAAATATATGTTGAATTTCATAATACAAAAATAAATGATGACTTATTATATAAACTTGATGTTGCTGATTTTGGAACGATTGTAAAAGACATTGAAACGTTTAAAGAAGGTAAAAATGCACGTTTGGTTATTGATGTCGATGGCGGTTTTACTTTTAAAAGCAATCAAAATAATAATGTCTTTTCATTGGTAGTGAAAAAGAAAGAGAAAAAACCGAGTTATTTAGGTGATGAAGACGAATTTGCTGGTAAAGCCATTTCATTAAATTTTCAAGATATTCCAGTACGTACCGTTTTACAAATTATTGCTGATTATAATGGCTTTAACTTAGTAACTAGCGATACGGTTACAGGCAATGTGACTTTACGCTTGGATGGTGTTCCTTGGGATCAAGCACTTGATATTATTTTAAAAGTTAAAGGTTTAGATAAACGCATGGATGGCAATGTATTATTAGTTGCTCCAACCGATGAATTAGCCGCTCGAGAGGCCAAAGATCTTAAAGCTAAGCAGCAAGTGGCAGAATTAGCTCCGTTGTATTCTGAGTATATACAAATTAATTATGCAAAAGCGGCAGATATTGCTAATTTGATTAAAAATGAAGGTACTAGTATTTTATCACCTCGTGGTAGTGTTACTGTTGATGAGCGTACTAATATTTTATTAATTCGTGATACAGCAAAAAGTATTAAAGATATTAAACGCATGGTTAAGGTGTTGGATATTGCTGTACGCCAAGTTGTTATTGAAGCGCGTATGGTTACGGTTAAAGACAATGTTAATGAACAATTAGGTATTCGTTGGGGAGTTACCGATACTAATGGTGATTACGCCACGTCAGGTAATTTAAATGGTGCGAGTAGTGCCAGTCAAGGTTCAGTTCCGTCGTTAGGTGACCGAATGAATGTTAACTTACCTGCAGCAAGCGGTGCTGCCAGTATTGCTTTTCAGGTAGCACGTTTAGCTAATGGTACTATATTAGATCTTGAATTAAGTGCCCTTGAAAAAGAAAATAAAGGCGAAATTATTGCGAGCCCTCGTATTACCACGGCTAATCAACAAGAAGCTTATATTGAACAAGGTGTTGAAATTCCTTATCAACAAGCTGCCTCAAGTGGTGCAACTGCAGTACAATTTAAAAAAGCTGTATTAAGCTTAACGGTAACACCCCATATTACTCCAGATGATCGCATTATTTTAGATTTAGTGGTAACACAAGATACTGTTTCTGAAGTCACCAATGGGCAAGCACCAGCAATTGATACTCAACGTATTGGTACACAAGTTTTAGTTAATAATGGCGAAACTATTGTATTAGGTGGTATTTATCAACAATCGGTAATCAAAACAGTTTCTAAAGTTCCTGTGCTTGGTGATGTTCCTTATTTTGGTTGGTTATTTAGAAATAAAAATAACTTTAATGAGAAAAAAGAACTGCTTATATTTGTTACCCCCAGAATTGTTACCGAACATTTTTAATAAAATCATTGCCCTTTATAAACTAATTGCAAGTAAGTGAGTTCTTTTACGCTAACTTACTTGCAATCTATAGCAAACAATTGCGATAATTACGCCCTTAAAATTTTCGGGGGGTGACCTCTTACCTATTAACGCAATTATTTTACGAGTATTAAGTAAGTCTCATGGCAGAAAAACGTAACATTTTCCTTATTGGCCCAATGGGTGCTGGCAAAAGCACTATTGGTAGAGAGTTAGCGGAAAAACTTCATCTTGATTTTTACGATTCTGATCAAGAAATTGAACGCCGAACTGGTGCAGATATCGCTTGGGTATTTGATTTAGAAGGTGAAGAAGGTTTTCGTAAACGCGAAGAAACTGTAATAGATGATTTGTCTGAAAGACAAGGCATAGTCTTAGCTACTGGTGGAGGATCTGTTGTTAGCCCACAAATCCGTAACCGTTTATCGGCACGTGGTATTGTTGTCTATTTAGAAACAACCATTGATAAACAAGTAGCTAGAACACAAAGAGATCGCCGCCGTCCGTTATTACAAACATCTGAAGAACCACGTAAAGTATTAGAACGATTAGCACTTGAACGTAATCCGTTATATGAAGAAATTGCTGACGTGATAGTTCCTACTGACGATCAAAGTGCTAAAATTGTTGCTAACAAAATTATTGAGCGAATTGATTTCTAATCGATGAGCATTCTACGCGTTGAACTAGCAGAACGCAGCTACCCTATCTACATTGATAATGGGCTATTAACAAAGGATAGCCCATTACTTCAACATATTAATAATAAACGTGTTTGTATTGTTTCTAATAGCATTGTATATCCCTTATATGGTGCACAAGTTAAAAATTTATTAGCAAATTTTGATGTTGATGAAATAGTATTACCCGATGGCGAAGCTGAAAAAAACTTAGCTAATTTTGAAAAAATCATGTCACATTTATTAGCTAATGAACATGGCAGAGATACCACACTTATTGCTTTAGGTGGTGGTGTTATTGGGGATATTACAGGTTTTGCTGCTGCGTGTTATCAACGTGGCATTAATTTTATTCAAATACCCACCACGGTATTGTCGCAAGTAGATTCTTCTGTTGGTGGTAAAACAGCCGTAAATCATCCTTTAGGGAAAAATATGATTGGTGCCTTTTATCAACCTAAAGCAGTCATTATTGATATTGCTACTTTAGGTACATTACCTACGCGAGAATTTAATGCGGGTATGGCAGAAGTGATTAAATATGGTATTTTAGGCGACCGAGCATTTTTCGAATGGTTGGAAGAAAATACCGCATTAATTCAAAGTAACAATAAAGCTATATTAAGCACAATGATTGAAAAATGTTGTCAATGTAAAGCTAAAATTGTTGCTGAAGATGAAACTGAAAGTGGTGTACGCGCCTTATTAAACTTAGGGCATACTTTTGGTCATGCCATTGAAGCTGATCAAGGTTATGGTGTTTGGTTACATGGCGAAGCTGTTGCCACTGGCATGGTACTTGCTGCTAAGTTAGCAGTAGCAATGAATTTGCTTGAAGTGTCAGATCTTCGTCGCATAGAAAGATTAATCGCCGCGTTTGATTTACCCTTAGTTGCACCTAAAAATATGAGTTATGCTGAATTTATCGTGCATATGCGTCGAGACAAAAAGAATTTAGCAGGGCAACTGAGGTTTATTCTACCTACAAGTATCGGCAGTTCTGAAGTCCGAGACGATGTAACAGAAGACATACTCAAGCAAATTCTATAATTAAAGTATCGTGTTTAAATTTAAAAAATTTAAACCAATTATAGTAGGTGAGTAATGTCAGCGCTAGTTAGTCCGAATGAAATCAATGCTAAAATCACTAATCAAAGTAGCAGTGTTGCAGCTATTAGCACTAATGCACGTATTGATTATATTTTACGATTTTCAAAACAGGCTGTACTCGTTGTCGATGAATTAGCGAGTAACTACTCTCATATTGGAAGCCTTTTTTTAGGTGATTTACCAGACGATCATAATGCTGCTTATCTTGCTGTTTCAGCAAAGTTTAATGAAATTCAAATACGTTGTCGGTTAATAGAACAACTATTTCCAGGGGTATTATTTGACCCAGAACAACCCCTAGCCATTAGTATTTTACGATTAGCGAAAGAGAATCCTCAGCCGATAAGTATTGTTATTGATCATGCTCACTTATTGCCCCTAAAAATATTGCATGAATTATGCTACTTAGCTGAAGTTGCCAAAAAAGCTAAAAAAACGATTAATGTTGTAATGTTGGCAACCTTTGAAGCGGGTAGAAAAATCAATGTTGAAAAATCATTGTTTAAAGGTAAGGTTGCCCTAGTTTCCGCTGAAAATGGCCAATTATTACAATTTGATAATAAATTATTTAAAGAAAAAAAATCAATTAACGTAAGTAAATACGTCAAATTTTTTCTTATCTTAGTTATTCTCTTGGCTTTAGTCGCCACTGCATTTTTAGAATTAAAAAATAGAAAATTATTTAGTTTTAGCGCGTTACCTCAGGCTAAAACGAATAAAATTAAGCCGATAGAAAAACAGCTAAATAAAGCAAAAAATACTCGTACAATAGCAAGCAAAATCAAAATAAAAGCAAAAGTATTAGCGCCAGCGCCAATAAAAGCCACGGCAGCAGATATTTTTAAAGTATTAACACAGTCGCCCTCAATAGCCTTACCCGCAGCTAAACCTAGTGATATTTTAACGGCGTTATATTTTACTAATACTAACGCAACTGTTACTGAGGCTCCCAAGGTAAAAACAAAGCTGATTAAAAATAAAGAAACTATGTTGCCTGTTGTTGTCGACAAAACACAGCATTCTAAACATAAAATTTTTAATAATGATTATTATCTACAGGCTTCGCAAGGCTATGTTATTCAACTCATGGGTTTTGTTGATGATAGTGTTTTTCAACAAGAAAAAGCTAATTACCAAAATATTGACTATGGAATATACACACGTATGCTTAATGGTCAAAAATTTATGGTCATTACGTCAAAAGTTTATCCAAGTAAATCGCAAGCGTTAGCAGCTATCAAGTTATTGCCAGCAGAGATACGTAAACAACGCCCTTGGATTAAATCTATCGCGGCAATTCACCATGAAATCAAAAATTAGCTATAAATAGAGTCCGCTAACTCTATTTTTTTAATATGAGATAGTATTATATTGCATGAAATTAGACTTATACTCATTGTTCCTGTTAAGATCTGCGTAAATAAGATAAAGCCAATAAAGCATTGCATCATTAGCAATAAGGTCTCGAGTGAGTAAAGATACATTGCAAGCCAATATGCGATCCGCCTTAAAATGGGCAGGAGGTAAAAAACGTGTTATTGGTGAAATTCTAAAAGTTCTTCCTACCCAAGGCAAAAAAAGATTAATAGAACCCTTCGTTGGAGGTGGATCTGTTTTTCTGAATATAGATTTTGATGAATATTTACTGGTCGATATGAATCAAGATTTAATCGCGCTCTTTAATATTATTAAAAATCAATCGGATGAATTTATTTTTGATGCGGAACACTACTTTAGAGGGCACAACAATACGCCTGAAAAATATTATGATTTACGCAAAAAATTTAATGCTTCAACCGACTCTTATGAACGTTCACTATTGTTTTTATACTTAAATCGACACGGTTACAATGGCTTATGTCGCTATAATAAAAGTGGAGGTTATAATGTTCCTTTTGGGCGTTATAAGCACCCCTATTTTCCAAAAGTAGAACTTGAATTTTTTGCGAAAAGAGCACAACGAGCAATTTTTTTACAAGGTGATTTTGAAACTGCATTTGATCAAATCTCTAATAATGATGTTGTTTATTGTGATCCCCCTTATTCACCTATCAATAGAACGTCAAACTTTACCGCTTATGCGGGCAACTCTTTTAGTGATGCTGATCAACAAAGGTTAGTAGAGTGCGCAGAAAAAGCGAAAGCCAATAATGTTCCTACAGTAATTTCTAATCATTATGTTGATTTCACGCGTGAACTTTATAAAAACGCGACGAAAAGAGAATTATTTCAAGTACAGCGAACAATTAGTCCAAAAGGGAAAGGGCGCGTTAAAGTTAAAGAAATTTTAGCGCTTTATAAATAACGCGGTAATATATCTATTTAATTAAATTTTTCTCTAACTCAGTGCTATTTATCAAGAGCTAGTTTAAAAGAATAGAAGGATGAGAATTTGATGCGCTTATTAGCTCGGCAATTTTTTGATGGTGAAAGTATTCAGCATAATCAAATACTAGAGATTAAACAGGGAAAAATAATCGCGATTTATACCGCAGACGATAATGCCCTGGTTGATGATATTGCAGAAGGTTTACTTGTCCCAGGTTTTGTTGACTTACAAGTAAATGGCGGCGGTAATGTTTTATTTAATGATTCCCCTTCATTAACCAGCTTAAAAACCATTATGGCTAGTCACTCAAAGTTCGGCACCACAGCACTACTACCAACATTAATTACCGACACTATTGAAACTATGCAGCAGGCTGCTGACGCAATTAGTGCTGCCATTAGTCAAAAAGTTAAGGGTATTGTCGGCATACATTTTGAAGGTCCGCATTTATCTTTAGCGAAAAAAGGCGCGCATATTGCTGAATATATTCGTCCTATTTCGGCCGCCGAATGGAAAATTTTGCAACGTCAAGATATTGGGCAAATTCTAGTAACCTTAGCACCTGAAAATGTTTCACCAGAAGATATTTCACGGATGGTAAATTTAGGCATTAAAGTTTGTTTAGGTCATACAAATGCTGGTTATACTACAACAAAAAAAGCTATTGATGCAGGTGCTGACGGCTTTACTCATTTATATAATGCCATGTCGGCAATTCAAGGACGAGAGCCCGGAGTATTAGGCGCTGCCTTTTTAAATGATCATACTAGTTGTGGCTTAATCGTAGACGGACATCATGTTGATTATCATAGTTGTAAAATAGCATTAAAAATAAAACCACAAGGTAAAGTCTTTTTAGTGACAGATGCCATGCCTACGGTGGGCTGTGAACAACAAGAGTTTGCATTGTTTAATCGTAAAGTCACCTTAGAAAATGGCAAATTAACTTTGCCTGACGGCAGTTTGGCGGGTTCGGCTTTAGATATGGCAACAGGTGTGCGTAATATTTATCAACACTTAGATGTTTCCCTTGAAGAAGCACTACGTATGGCAAGTTTATATCCAGCCAAATATATTAATAAAGCACATTTATTTGGCTCGTTAGGCATCGGAACACAAGCCAATATGGTATTACTGAATAATAACTTATACGTACAAAAAACCTGGATTAATGGTGAACAAGTTTATAATTAGCTAAATAATAATAATTTATTATTATTAGCTGGTGTAAGTGGCTTAATAATTTATAGCCTTGCTTTTTACATACTGATAAAATATTGACTTATGTGTCAACAATGTAATCATCGTTAGCACTAGCGTAAATATCTACAATACCTTATGGTTTTATATCATTTATTGTTTTTATAAAAATGCCACAACAGGATCCCACATGACTGAACGCCAAACTTTACCGAGTTGGAAAAAATTAATATCGCTTGCCGAACAAAAAAAATCTCAACATATGAATACACTGTTTGCTCAAGACAGTGATCGCTTCACCAAATTTTCGGTCGAATTACCAAAAATGTTGTTAGATTACTCAAAAAATCTTATTGATGATGAAACCATGGCAACTTTATTTGAACTAGCTAAAGAAACACACGTTGTTGATTGGCGAGAAAAAATGTTTGCGGGTGAAAAAATTAATAAAACTGAAAATCGCGCCGTACTTCATACCGCATTACGTGGCAGTAATAGTGATGATTTAACCATAGATGGTGAAAATGTCAGTGAGCACGTACAAGCACAATGGCAAAAAATGGAGACTTTTGTCAATAAAGTACGCCAAGGGCATTGGTTAGGTTATTCAGGTAAACGTATTACCGATATTGTTAATATTGGCGTTGGCGGTTCAAATTTAGGCCCTCAAATGGTTACCGAAGCATTAAAGCATTACAGTGATAACAGTGTAAATGTGCATTATGTGTCGAATGTTGATGGTGCACAAATTGTTGAAATATTACGTCCACTAGATCCTGAAAAAGTACTTTTTATCGTTTCCTCAAAAACATTTACCACCACAGAAACTATGATGAATGCAGGTACTGCAATGAAATGGTTAACGGCTTCATCATTTGATGAAAACGCAGTGGGAAAACATTTTGTTGCGGTAACTGCTAATAAAGAAAATGCCATGAGTTTTGGTATTGAAGCTGAAAATATTTTTGATATGTGGGATTGGGTTGGCGGACGCTTTTCGTTGTGGTCAGCTATTGGTTTGCCTATTGCGCTGGATTTAGGTTTTGAGCAATTTAAAGCATTACTTGAAGGGGCTCATGAAATGGATGAGCATTTTGTTAATACACCATTAGAACAAAATATGCCCGTGATCATGGCATTATTGAGTGTGTGGAACACCACCTTTTTGGGCTCACAATCTCAAGCGATATTACCTTATGATCAAACTTTACATATGCTTACTGCTTATTTACAGCAGGCCGAAATGGAAAGTAATGGTAAATCGGTAAATTGGTTTGGTGAAAAGGTAGATTACGCTACGGTACCCTCTATTTGGGGTGAGTTAGGTATTAATGGTCAGCACGCTTTTTATCAATATTTACATCAAAGTAATAATGTTGTTCCAGCGGATTTTATTGGCTCAGTTGCTAGCGTTACACCAGTAAAAGGGCATCACGAAACTTTAATGTCTAACTTTTTTGCCCAAACCCAAGCATTAATGACAGGCGTTAATGAAGAGCAAGTACGCGCAGATTTAAAAGCAAAAGGTAGAACCGATGCTTATATTGATATGGTGGCGCCTCATAAAGTTCATCAAGGTAATCGTCCTACCAACACTATCTTGTTAAAACGTATTGACCCTGCAACGTTAGGTAGTTTAATTGCTTTATATGAACATAAAATATTTGTACAAGGGATCGTCTTGCAAATATGTTCATTTGATCAATGGGGTGTTGAATTAGGTAAAGGGCTTGCTGCAAAAATACAACAAGAACTTGCTAGTAACCAAATATCAGCAGATCATGATTGCTCAACAATGAGTTTGCTAAAATATTATCAGCGTGCAAAATAGAAAATAGTTAGTTGGTGAGTTTGCTAAAATATTATCAGCGTGCAAAATAGAAAATAGTTAGTTGGTGAGTTTGGTTTGAATATATAAATTAAAGCCGTGATAATAATAAATTATCACGGCTTTTTTTAATCATTAGCTAATTTTAACTCGCTAATTTAGCAAAACATTTATCTGCAGCAATTAATGTTTTTTCAATAATGTCGTCTGTATGAGCGGTTGATAAAAAGCCAGTTTCAAAGGCTGATGGTGCTAAATAAATGCCTTCGTCTAACATTAAATGAAAGAATTTTTTAAATCTTTCGCCGTCACAAGCGGTCGCTTGTGCAAAGCTAGTAATGTTTTCTTGATCTGTAAAGAAAAAACCAAACATTGCGCCCGCATAAGTAATGGCTAATGAAATGCCATTACGTTCAGCCGCCGCTTTTAAGCCCATAGCCAATTTTTCGGTAGCACGGCTTAATTGAGTATGCTTATCGCCCTGTGCTAATTCAGTTAATGAAACTAAACCTGCTGCCATTGCAATAGGATTACCCGATAACGTACCTGCTTGATAAACAGGACCGACAGGAGCAATGTAATCCATAATTTCAGCTTTACCACCAAATGCGCCCACTGGCATACCGCCACCAATCACTTTACCTAAGGTGGTTAAGTCTGGTTTTATGTTATAAAACGCTTGTGCGCCACCTAAAGCAACACGAAATCCTGTCATGACCTCATCAAAAATAAGTACACTTTTATATTGATCACAGACTTCGCGTAAGCCTTCTAAAAAGCCTTCTACTGGAGGAATACAGTTCATGTTACCTGCAACAGGTTCAACAATAATACAAGCAATTTCATCGGCATATTGTTCAAAAATAGCTTTGACTTCTTCAATGTTATTATAGCTAACGGTTAAAGTATGTTTGGCAAAATCAGCGGGAATTCCTGGAGAATTAGGCACACCTAAAGTTAATGCACCAGATCCTGCTTTGACTAATAACGAGTCAGCATGACCGTGATAACAGCCTTCAAATTTTAAAATTTTATCACGACCCGTGTAACCGCGAGCTAAACGTATTGCGCTCATGGTGGCTTCGGTACCAGAACTCACCATACGCAGTTTTTCCATTGACGGTACTAATTCACGCACTTTTTCCGCCATGGTAATTTCAAGTTCGGTGGGCGCGCCAAAGCTTAAACCATTTTTCGCCGTTTCGATAACCGCCGCTAAAATTTTAGGATGATTGTGACCTAAAATCATCGGCCCCCAAGAACCCACATAATCAATATAAGCATTATCGTCGGCATCATAAATATAAGCACCTTCGGCACGTTTAATAAAACAAGGTGTACCACCTACGCTGTTAAAAGCGCGTACAGGTGAATTAACACCGCCTGGGATCGTGTGTTGTGCTTGGTTAAATAATTGCTCTGAATTAGTCTGCATAATTGTGCTCGTAAAGTTTATCTATAATTATTGATATAAGGCAGTCAATGCCTCACTCACTCTGTTTGTTTTTTTATACGCCTATGAGGTGTTTCATAACGATATGTAGGTCGATGCTTGCCTCGACAAAGGCCTAATAGACTCTATGTCGAGCCTCGCTGCGCTCGGGGCGACCTACAATAAAGTACATAGGGCTATTTGTTGGTGTACCAGTTGACTGATTTTTCGTATTGAGTTAATTGCTCTTCAACACCTAAAGTTAGCGCAAATAATGCCATGCGCACTAGCACGCCATTTTGTGCTTGACGGAAAATAGCGAGGTTTTGTAAATCATTTAAATCGGTATCGAGTTCATTGGCTTCAGGACGAGAATCGCGCGGTAATGGATGCATGATCACGGTATTTTCACGACAATATTTTTGATAAACCTCACGGTTTAAACTGAAATGACCACGATATAACTCCGCTTCATCTTTACTGGCAAAGCGTTCTTGCTGAATACGGGTTTGATAAATAACATCGCAGGCTAAGTTACCTGCCATTTTATCACTCAGGATCACCTTATGACCCGCGTCAGTCAAAATACTAATGACGCTGTCAGGCATTTGTAGTGCATCAGGGGCAACCATAGTAATAGTAATATCGTTATATAAACTTAATAATCGTGATAATGAATGTACGGTACGACCATGTTTTAAATCCCCCATTAGCACAATATTTAAGCCGTCTAAACCTTTACCAAAATGCATCATTTCTGACTGAATAGTAAATAAATCTAATAGTGCTTGGGTGGGATGTTCATTAGCGCCATCGCCGCCGTTAATTACGGGGACATTACTGCCTTGTGCAAACTCAGCAACTGAATGCATTTTAGGGTGACGCATAGCGATAACGTCAGAATAACCGCTGATCACCTGTGCGGTGTCGTATAATGACTCACCCTTGCTTAACGATGAATTTTCAACGCCGACCGTTTCGCGCACAAAACCGCCTAATAAATTAAATGCGGTACCAAAACTCACTCGGGTACGGGTACTGGGTTCAAAAAATAGATTACTTAAAATAGCGCCGTCTAAAACATGGCAACGTTTTTGTCGTGCCGCATAAGGTGCCATTGAAGCTGATATTTGTAAAATTTTGGCGATAGCTTCTCGATCAAACTGAGAAACTGAAAGAATATGACTACCTTGAAATGTCATCATTGAATGAATCCTAAGCCGAAAGAAATCTAGGCCGCAAATTATAAGCCGCAAATAAAATTGCGCGAAATATAGCACAAAAGCGGCTTAGATAAAATTAATGCTTATCTATTCAACGATATTTTCATTAGATCTTTTGCCAGCACAATTTTGCCTGCGTAATTTTTAGCAATAGCTGCGCTTGAAACATCTTTAATGCTGGCGGTTTTATACATAAAGTGAGACAAAACCAGTTTGTGAATTTTCGCCGCTTTGGCTAATTTACCAATGGTGGTTGCGGTCATATGTAAATATTTAGGAATTTTTCCTGCTCCTTCAGGGATCGCATTATGAGCAATTAACACATCAGTATTTATTGCTAGTTTGGGTAAGTTACCACTAGTTCCATTCATATCGCCACTAAAAGTCACAGAACATTGGCCACTGTCTACACGCCATGCCAAGGCAGGAATAGCACCGTGGTTAACGTTGATTGCCGACAGGGTAACTTGGGCATTGAGTTTTTTTGACCAAATACTATTTTTAGGCGAAACATTATGCGCTTGTAATAAAAAACGGCTGCTTGGTTTTTTTTCAATAAAATCGGCCAAGTATTTATAAGCACTATTTTGCTGATCACTAAAAAGAGCCTTGGTAAAGTTAATCGTTGAGGGAAAAACACCACCTGCATCAGGGCCAAATAATGGTAAGTTTTGCTCTCTTCCGGTAAAAAAGCTCCCTTTAATATAAACAGGTATAGCTACACTATGGTCAACATGTAAGTGTGATAATAAAATAGCTTGCAAGTCGTTAAAGTCTGCGCCAGATTTCTCAAAATTAAGGCTACTACCACCACCCGCATCAATTAATATCCGCGCTTTATTGTTTATCCACACGAGATATGAACTTGATGCTAAGCCATCATAAATTTCAGGGCCACCAGAGCCTAACACTTGTACTTGTATATTGTTGCAAGCGGACTGAGTAGTTTGCTGAGCTCTTGCAGAGTTTAAAAATATTAAAAGAGCTAACAGCCCAAATAAAACAACCCAAGGGGATGATGATATAGTTCGTGCTAAATTTTTCATTATGGATCTTTATTTTAATAACAATAAGTTACTAGCATAGAGGGCGGCTATAATTTACGCAAGCTTTGCTGTTATTCTACTATTTGAGCCACAGCGACTTTATTTTGAGTTAATTTTATTAGCAAGCGAGCACAATACATCCCCATTAACATAAAAGCGATAAAGACAAATATTTTTATATCACCCGTTAATACATTGGCTAAAGCAGGACCAGGGCAAATGCCACTAAGCCCCCAACCTAAACCAAAAAATATTGCCCCAACAAGTAATTTATTATCAATTATTTGGCGTTCAGGAATAAAAAAACGTTCACCCAGTAAAGGTTTCTTACGTGCTTTTACTAATAAAAAATAACCACTCGAAAATATAGTTAAGCCTGCGGCCATCACTAAAGCAAGGCTAGCATCCCACTTACCTGTAATATCTAAAAAGCTTAAGACTTTGTGCGGATCAACCATATTGGCAATAATTAAACCAATACCAAATAATAAACCAGCAATAAAAGCAGAAAAAAGTTTCATCGTGTTTCCAAAAGTTATTTAAAAAATCAACCTAAATGCTTAACAATAAATACCGTGATAATTGCCACTAGCATAAAAATAATAGTGGCAATAATAGAACGTGGCGATAAACGACCAATACCACAGATACCATGACCACTGGTACAGCCAGAACCTAAATAGCTGCCAAAACCCACTAAAAAGCCACCAATAATGACGACGGGCCATGAAAGGTCAATATGTTTAGGTAGATAATAACCAATAGGCTGGGTGACTAAAGGCGCTAAAATAATGCCAACAATAAAGCTCCAACGCCATTGCGGTTTATTGGCTAATGATTTGAATGAACCGCTAACAATAGAAGAAATACCTGCAATTCGGCCATTAATTAATAAGAATAATAAAGCAGAAAGCCCTAAAATTGAGCCGCCTAATAATGCCTCGAAAGGCGTAAAGTTTGCCATGGTTATTTGTCTATTTAAGTTAAAATTAAAAATCCGCTTAATTTTAACGTAAACTAAAGATGTAAAAAAGAATAAAAAAGAGCTTAATTATTCTTTTTAGTTGTAAGAGGTGTCGTGATAGAGATTTATCAACCGACAATGGATTTATTATTTTACGTGCTTTCCTCCAGTCCAACCGCCTGCGGCTAAGACTTCATTGCCCATGGCTTTAGGGGAATCTTCTAATTCTGTGGCCATTGAATCATTCCAGCGATTTAAAAAACCGTATAAACAAATGGCGCCTAAAATTTCAACTATTTGGTCGTCATTCCAGTATTTTTTCATTTCAATCATTAAGTTGTCATCAACAGCATTCGGTACACTACCCGCGGCAAGTGCGTAATCAAGGGCAACACGTTCAGCATCGGTATATAAATCACTGGTTTTGTATTCCCAAATTGCTTGTACTTTTTCGTGACTCACACCATGAATTTCAGCTGCAATTAAGGAGTGCGCTTCGCAATATTGACAACCTGCGGCACGGCTACAAAAATGCGCTAATAAACGTTTAAAACCTAAATCAACTTCGCTGTCGGTACTCATTACTGCTTGGGTTAGCACGCCAAATCCTTTAACTATAGCAGGGCGGCGTTGCATGGTTAATAAACTATTAGGCACAAAACCTAATATCTCCTCAAAAATTGCAAAATCATCACTAAGTTCAGGCGTGGTATCTGCAGGTAATGGAGCTATGTGAGCCATGGTGTTTCCTTTATTATTAAGTTAATATAAAAATTCGTCGCTACACCTATATTAATCATAATTTACCTTAGTCGAAAAGGTTGTATAGCGAATTTTTAGTATTAGACCTGATTGTCGCTGTAAACTTTCATACTTCGAATGATAATATCTCCAGTGATAAAGTGAAGCTATCTATGAAATTAAGCATCAAGCTATTGGTAATATTTGTATGGTAATAAGTCTAAAAACACCGCCACAACAAGTAGATAAAATCAAACAGGCATATCAAAAATTATATTCATTTAAAAACAATTAAATTTTACCTTTACAATGTACTTGAAAAGCATGAATGATGCCCTCAGATTGTTAGCACTCTAAACTCTTTTGGATACAACTTAATATGTCTACAGCGTTAGAAATTTCTGGTCTTAAAAAAATATATAAAGGTGGGTTCCAAGCCCTTAAAGGCATAGATCTAACGGTAGAAAAAGGTGATTTTTTTGCTTTGTTAGGCCCTAATGGCGCGGGTAAATCAACCACTATAGGAGTGATCACTTCCTTGGTTAATAAAACCGCAGGCAAGGTTAAAGTATTTGGTGTAGATATTGATAAAAACTTAGAAAAAGCAAAAAGTTTTTTAGGTTTGGTGCCACAAGAATTTAATTTTAATCAGTTTGAACCCTTGTTAAATATTTTAGTTAATCAGGCGGGGTATTATGGTGTTGATCGTAAAACAGCATTACAACGAGCTGAAAAATATTTAAAACAACTCGAGTTGTGGGATAAGCGTCATGATGCTGGGCGAATGCTTTCAGGTGGTATGAAGCGTCGTTTAATGATCGCTCGGGCGTTAATGCATGAACCACAAGTGCTTATTTTAGATGAACCCACCGCAGGTGTTGATATTGAAGTTCGTCGTACTATGTGGGACTTTTTGAGAGAATTAAATAAGCAAGGGGTTACTATTATTCTTACCACACATTATTTAGAAGAAGCTGAAATGCTTTGTCGAAATATTGCGATTATTAATCATGGTGAAATTGTTGAAAATACCGACATGAAAAGCTTATTGGCGCAATTAGATATGGAAAGCTTTGTTTTAGATATAGTTCCTACTGAGAGTGAAATTGAGCTAAAAGATATAGTAAGCAGGGAAATTGATGATCACACCCTAGAGGTAGATTTAACTAAAAAAGGATCACTAAATACTGTTTTTGCCCAATTATCTCAACAAGGTGTAAAAGTACTAAGTATGCGTAATAAAAGTAATCGCTTAGAAGCTTTATTTGTTCATTTAATTAATAACGCTACGGAGCAAAAATAATGAATAACGGTATTGCTTTAAAAAGTATTCTTAATAAAGAAGTGCAACGTTTTATGCGTATTTGGGTGCAAACCATAGTGCCACCAGCTATAACAATTAGTCTATATTTTATAATTTTCGGCTCTCTTATTGGCTCTCGTATCGGTAAAATGGACGGCTTTGATTATATGTCGTTTATTGTACCTGGGCTAATTATGATGAGTGTTATTACTAACTCTTATTCAAATGTTGCCTCATCATTTTTTAGCGCTAAATGGCAGCGTAATGTTGAAGAGATGTTAGTGGCTCCTGTACCTAATTGGGTTATTGTTGCGGGCTATGTTGGTGGCGGTATGGCGCGTGGTGTTTTAGTCGGTTTGATTGTGACTTTGGTATCAATGTTTTTTGTTGAGATTAAAATACATAACTTAGGAGTTATTATTGCAACCGTGGCGTTAACTTCAGCTGTTTTTGCGCTAGGCGGTTTAATTAATGCTATTTTTGCACGTAGTTTTGATGATATATCAATTATTCCAACCTTTGTGTTAACACCTTTAACTTATTTAGGCGGCGTATTTTATTCAATCAGTTTGTTACCTGAATTTTGGCAAGGTGTTTCTAAGGTAAATCCTATTGTTTATATGGTTAATGCTTTTCGTTATGGATTTTTAGGCGTGTCTGACGTTAGTATTACTACCGCATTCATCGTTATAGGCGTTTTTATTACGGTATTGTTTACCATCGCGATGACCTTAATATCTAAAGGTATTGGTTTAAGAAGTTAGTTATTTATAGCTTAACCAAAGCCATTGTTAATCATTAATATAAATCGTTGCTTACGTTACATGGATGTAATTTATGAGAGAATGCAGGATGCATATTCTCCTGAGCATATTCTCTTGCCGCGACAACGTAAAATCACTTTAAGAAAAACCAATGACAACAGACAATATAACAGGCGACTCTAAAGCCATTGTTAGTAATCAAGACGCTATTCACGACAAGCTTACAGAGGTGGTTACTAAGCATTTGCAGCATGAATTTAAAAAGCCTTATCAGCAGCATACTGAGCAAGCTTTTACCGAGGTAAATAAGCAAGTACAAGCATTTTTATTAGCCAATCAGAACGCTGAAATTATTCTTGACGCTTGCTGTGGTGTGGGACAAAGTACGCGTATTTTAGCGCAGCAAAATCCTAACGCATTAGTCATTGGTGTCGATAAATCAGCTAATCGCCTTGAGCGCAATATTGAAGACTTAATGTGTTCAGAAGGCTCTGGAAAAGTTGAAAATTTTATATTAGTACGTGCCGATTTAAATGATTTTTATCGGTTAGTTAAGGCTGCTAATTGGCCAGTAACTAAACACTATATTTTATATCCTAACCCATGGCCTAAATCAAAACATCTACAACGTCGCTGGCATGGTAGCGCCGTATTTCCACAAATGATTGAAATTGGTCAGCAACTTATTTTACGGAGCAATTGGCGCTTGTATTTAGAAGAATTTCAAGCCGCATTATTACTGACAGGACGACAAAGTCAGTTAACAGCCGTTGTTGCTAAAAAGAACATTCAGGCATTGACCCCATTTGAAGCTAAATATCAAGCGAGTGGTCAACAGTGCTGGCAGTTAATTAGTCACTTATGAGCATCTGACTAAACCCAATGAAATTAACAAAGTAAAAATAATTAATTAACTTTTTATGTACTGATTATTAGTAATATTGCACGCGAATTTTAAATCTTTTTATTTTAAAGTGTCATTCTGTTAGTCATAGCAAATGAAATTTTTACTTGTTAAATTTTAAGTAAAAAGTTAGTAATTAAACTGTTAATTACAGCTTGTTTTCGCTATATTATCGTCCTTTAAAATACTATTAAGGATGATATCCATGAAAAAAATCGTTAGTACTATCGCCGTTGTTGCTGCGGTATTCTTTATTTCTCCCTATTTTGTTGGTAAAACGGTTGAAAGCAAATACCAAACAATTATTCAACAAATAGAAAAAAATCCACAAGTTTCAATTGAAAATAGCACTTTTGAGCGTCATTGGTTTAGCGCTAAAGCCGTTAATACTCTAGTGATACCGCTTCGCACTAATACTGCAACCAATGTTGATTTTCCTAAACAATTAACACTTAAAATCACTGAAAATATAAATTTTGGACCTGCTATTTTATCTAAATTAGGTTTAGAATTCGGACTTGCTCGTTCTGTTGCTCATGTTGATGTTAATCAGGCATTTTTGAATAAGGCACTGGCTGAACAAATCAATAAAAATTTGCACATTCAATCTTTTGTTAGCTTTACTAACAAGTATATTACTGATATTAATTTTGATGGTATAGATACACAAATTGATGATGCTCAAATTATTATATTTCCTTTAACTGCTAAATATTCTATTAAAAATCAACGCCATATTGTTGCTAATGTTAATTGGCAAGGGCTAAAAACCATCAATAAAAAAATGGAATTTACTCTCGGTACAACTAGTGCTTTTATGGATGAAGAGTTAGTTGCAGGTGAGCTTTATAGTAATACCGCTTTATTTAATGGTGATGTTAATTTTACGATTGCTAGCATGACTGCTCAAGGTGCAAACCGTAAAGAGCTATTTGCTCTTAAAAATATTACCATGAAAGGTGGTAGTAAAGTTTCTGATAATTTGGTGAATATACTAGTAAACTATCATGTAGATGAAATTAATTTACCTTTTCAACATTTTAAACAGGCTAATTTAGCCTTAACCTTAGATCACTTAGATGTTGATGTAATGCAATTGTTTAATAAAATTGTGGCAACATCTACTAGTAGCCCTGATAAATTATTTACAGAAAATTCAAAGCAATTATTAAGCGCGACAGCGCAATTACTTGAAAAAGATCCTAGCTTTTCAATTACCGATTTTAGTGTGGAAACAACTTCTGGAAAAATTCAATCACAGCTAAAATTAACGGTAGATAAAAACCGATTTAATGCCAATAACGCTAAGTCTTTTATTACTGCGGCTAAAGTTGATGCAAGTGGTTCTGCTCCCGTTAAATTTTTTAAAAAAATGGGCATGATGCCTATGGTTGAACATTACATTCAACAGGGTTTTTTAGTGCGTAATGAAGATAAATTAAATTTTAAAATGAATTTTGAACAAGGAAAATTGGCAGTAAATAATAAAGTATTGCTACTTTAAATAAAAAAAGTTAAAAAATTAGAGTAAAGGCCTTACTTTTATAGAGCTGTTACTCTATAATGAACTTGTTCTTAAAGAACGCCTGTTGTAATAATTTGTATATTTTAGCTTTCCCCATAGCTAATACGCCGATGCTACTTCTATTTTATAGAAATACCATCGGTTTTTTTTTGTCTGTTTTTTAGTTTTACTTTAGATTTACAGGGTGATAATGCTAGGTAGGGCGACTTAGTGGTGATTTTAATTATTCACTAAGTCGCGATAAAAAGAATTAATTTATTGCTCAGTTGTTGCTGTTATTTCATCGTCTGTTTCTTGGGCAAACCAATCACATATAACTTGATTTGCTTGTTCTACACCTGTGCGCTTTAATGATGAAAAAGCTTGTACTTTAATATCAGCATTAAGCTCGGCGAGCTTTTTACGTACTGCTAATACCTCTGCACTACATTTCCCTTGTGATAATTTATCTGATTTAGTCAGCAGAACTAATATTGGCAAATCTGAATCGGCAGCCCAATGAATAAGGTCTTTATCTAAATCCTTTAACGGATGACGAATGTCCATTAAAATTACTAACCCTTTTAAACTTTCACGCTGCTGTAAATATTCACCCAGTGCTTTTTGCCATTTTTTCTTCATTGCTAAAGGAACTTTAGCAAAACCGTAACCGGGTAAATCAACCAAACGTTTATTTTCGCCAATATCAAATACATTGATTAATTGCGTTCGTCCTGGTGTTTTACTGATTCGAGCAAGACCTCGTTGATTAGTTAAGGTGTTTAATGCACTTGATTTTCCCGCGTTTGAGCGACCAGCAAAGGCAACTTCAATGCCAGTGTCGGCTGACAATTTGCTAATATCAGGTGCGCTGATAGTAAAAGTGGCTTTATTTAAATTAATTTTTGATGTCGACAAAAGAAGTTCCATAACGCTAAGATAAAAACTTATTATAACTTTTTTAAGTAAATTAGTGAATTTTCATTAAAATCTTTACTATCTTTATTACAGATTGAAATTTTTAATGTAAAATATTGTTACTTTTTGATCAAACACCCTTGTTTTATTTGATTAACCAAAATTACAGAGAGTCATCTAATGAAAAAAATAATTTTTTCGCTTTTATTTGTTGTTATAGCGAGTAGTACTTATATTAATAGTGCTTTTGCTGATGGTAATATTGCCGCAGGAAAAACAAAGTCTGCACTTTGTGCGGGTTGTCATGGCGCGACAGGTAAAAATCCAAGCCCTAATTTTCCTAATTTAGCAGGCCAACACGCACAGTATATTGTTAAACAATTAAAAGCTTTTAAAGC
>WGGB01000139.1 GCA_015491935.1 Alteromonadaceae bacterium | reverse complement strand
GAGAGTTTTGTCAAGCTTGAATGGAAGATAACGGGGGCACGAGTGATTTGTGACCTCGTGTGACAATTTTAATTTTCAGACGAGGTTGTCTGCTCCTCCCGCTTGTTATCTGGTGCTGTGCGACAGGTGACTTGAGGGTGTTCAGCCCGCACCCTCGTTATCCGGTCACGCAGTGAGCAGATAACGTTTATCGTGAGCGATAATTTTCCTTTAGGTAAATTATTCGTCTCCTCGTTTTTGTTAGTGAAAGTTTTCTATATTCTCATTAAAATCATATGCATATGCTAATGCTTCGGTTACCAACTTTCCATGTTTAGAAATTAACTCAAAATCTTCTCCTGAAACTTTTGATAAATTTGTTGGATAACTTTTGCTTTTTCCTCGTTTGGTATATTAGATGTATTCATTTTCACAAATTTTTCTTTTTTATAATTAATGTCATTATCTT
Source organism: Alteromonadaceae bacterium (assembly GCA_015491935.1). Lineage (GTDB taxonomy): Bacteria > Pseudomonadota > Gammaproteobacteria > Enterobacterales > Alteromonadaceae. The sequence continues at coordinate 2,047 of WGGB01000139.1, read as the reverse complement.
GAAAAATTCCATCCAATGTTAGACCTATTTTCACATACAAACCAGATGAATTTTTTTTAAACTCTTTAAATAACATGCGTGCACGTAAACTTCTTGTTTGGTCAGTCGTAATATCTAGTAATCGGATGGTCCGTTTAACTATTCTAAAAATGGATGCAATAGGTTCAATATCTAAAGGCTTTGACGCATCACTTACTATAAGATAATTTATTTCATCTCTAAGAAAAGAATTTGATTTTGACATCATAGGTTCTACACCCAAATTATCATATACACCACCATCATATAAATGGAGTTTTTTAAATGTTGGTTGTATTGCTATAATCTCTTTAGTGCTCCAAGTTTTATAGTTAAACCAGTTAAATTTATTTGTAGCTATAGTATATGGCCCAAAACCCGCTGGAAATGCAGCAGATATAGCCATTACATCAGACAAAGGTATGTTTGGAGTTTTAACATAGCCACTTAAATAGTCACCCATTTTTTCATTAGAAAATCTCCAACTTTTACCTGTCTCACTAGTTGTAGCATTAATTGCAAGCTTTGGGTATTTTTGAATATCAGATATTTTAAAATTTATTTTCCATACATGCTTTAACGTATATGCCAAAATATTTACTCGTTTAAATATGTACTTCCAATTGGATGGTTGAAAAATTAATGAAAAAAATGTATCTTTCATCAAAGATGTTTCAGTAAGTTGTTTTTTTAGTTTCGGTGCGACAATATCTAAGAACTCTTCATTACTCGGCCATTTATTATTGTTTATTGAATAAATTAAACCTATTAATAACGAACCACCTGAAACGGTTGAAATATAGGTTATATTCTCTAGTTGCTTTCTTTCTGCTAAAAAAGTCAATACACCTATATGAAAAACTGACGCACGAAATCCTCCTCCTGATAGGGCTAGACCTATTTTTCGTTTTTTCATCTTGGAAATGACCTTCTATTCGCTCTTGCACGTAATGTATCGCTGTTTACATTTAAACGTTTATTCTTCCTTGATTTATAATATTTTGTAGAAGAAACTTTTGTTGAACCAGTAATTAAGTTGGTTACTTTAAAACGACCATTATGCTCATTAGTGGATTCAATAATAATATCGCCAGTTTTAGTCGTGAAAAGATCAATTTCATGTTTATATAATAAATCACGTATATTTTGCTTTGGATGAGCAAATTGATTATCATAGTTTGATGTCGCAATAGCAACTAGAGGTTTTGTTTTTTTCAGAAAATTTGATGTTGTAAAACCATTATCAGCTCCATGATGTGCTAATATCATCACATCAGTTTCTTTTTGAATTGTTTTTTGACTAGATAGTCTAGAAGCTATAAAAGAAGATTCAACATCTCCTAGACTTAATAAATTGAATGAGCCTTTTCGAAAATGTTTTATTGTTGAATTGTCATTTGAATTATCACCTAAAAATTTAGGATGATGTAAAACATCGTTATAGCCAAACTCTTTGGCTATATCTAAAGAATCAATGTATAGTGGAGTAATTGGATGTACTTTAATACCTTTTTGAGCTTTATTAGCTTTTAGGTATTGTTTAATAATTTGCAAAGAGTTTTTTCCTGAGTCTGTATGTGGAATATATCCAGGGTATTCTATTTTTTTAGGTAAATAAGTTTTTAAAATTGTTTCTAACTGCTGTGCTGAACAGTGGTCTTGATCCCATGATGTAATATGTAGGCAGTCAATTTGTGATTTACCACAAATCTTAAGTTCTAAAGCCAATGTTACTTTATTAATGTCCGTTAATCTAGCCTCAATTAAAGTAAAGTAATTGTCTGCAAAATGACTAAATGATGAACCTGCATTTCCTAATTGATAAGCTCTAAATCGTGTTACAATTTTTTTCATACTTTATTTCCCATGTATTGTGTCACTAACGGGGGCGCGGGTGAGTTGCGACCTCGGGTGACAATTTTAATTTTCAGACGAGGTTGTCGACTCCTCCCGCTTGTTATCTGGCGCTGTGCGACAGGTGACTAGCGGGTGTTCAGCCCGCGCCCCCGTTATCCGGTCACGCAGTGAG
>WGGB01000138.1 GCA_015491935.1 Alteromonadaceae bacterium | reverse complement strand
GTTTATAAACAATCATTTTTTTCTTGGCGCTTAACTTGCTGCCAATAATGTTCTAATTGCTCAAGGCTGTGTTCATTAAAAGCTTTACCCGATTGTGCTACTTTCGCTTCAACGCCGTTAAAGCGTTTGGTAAATTTATGGTTAGCTTGGCGCAATAAAGTTTCAGGATCAGCCTTGGCATGGCGACACACATTAACCACAGCAAACAATAAATCACCGAGTTCTTCGTGGAGTGACGTATTATTTTCAAGTGATTCGTTAAGCTTGTCAGCCGTTATTTGCTCATTTTTGCTAGGTAACTCGGCTTTTACTTCCTCAACTTCTTCAACGACTTTGGCAAATACATCATCAATATTGTGCCAGTCGAAACCAACATGAGCGCAGCGTTTTTGTATTTTATTGGCTTGCGATAAAGCAGGTAAATTTTTCGGAATATCCGCCAAAATACTCAAGTTATCTTGCTGATTTTTATCTTGACGTTCTTTTATTTTTTCATTTTCCCAATTAGCTTTAATATCACGTTCAGCATTAAAGTGTTGCTCAGCAAATACGTGAGGATGGCGACGAATAAGCTTTTCACAAATTGCCGCAACAACATCATCAAAATTAAAGGCTTGTAGCTCTTCACCTAAATGACTATAAAAAATCACCTGAAAAAGTAAATCACCTAGCTCTTTTTTAACTTCAACTAAATCCCCCTGCTCTATCGCATCGGCGACTTCATAGGCTTCTTCTATGGTATGGCTCACAATAGACTTAAAGGTTTGTTTAATATCCCACGGACAACCCGTTTCAGGATGACGTAACTCAGACATTATCCAGCGAAGCTTTGCAATTGAAGCGGGCTGTTTCAGTTGATTGGGAGTATTAATAATTGACATAGCTTACAACCTTTTTACTTCAACAATATCATCGAGTTGAGCAATTTTATTGATTAATTTTGTTAATTGTTCACTATTGTTTACTTCTAATTTAATCGTCATACTCATGGTTTGCCGCTTAGCATCACTATGGCTTTCGATACCATAAATACCTAATTTGTCATTGGCAATAATCGTGGAGACATCGCGTAATAGCCCTTGACGATCACTTGATATAACTTGAATGGTAACTAAGTAACCTTGTTTATCTTCTGCTCCCCATTGCACTTCTACTTGACGTTCAGGCTGCTGAGATAAGGCATTGGCGAGTTGTTCACAGTCTTTTCTGTGTACTGATATACCACGCCCTTGCGTGATAAAACCGTCTATTTCATCACCTAAAACAGGCTGACAACATTTGGCCAAGTGGGTTAATAAATTACCGACTCCCGACACAGTGATGCCATTATCATCAACATTATTTTTTTGGCTCGTAGTTGGTTGCTTAACAAGACTATTAATATCAGGCTCTTGCTGAGGTTTTGATTTTTCATCTTGTTGTTGTAAATAATTTACAAGTTGCTGTAAACGCACATTACCACTACCAATAGCAGCATATAAATCATCAATTTGGGTAAAATTATAGTGTTTAGCAACGTTTAATAAATCTATTTGCTCTAGTGATAATTTAGCAAGCTCATTTTCTAACTGCTCTTTACCTGTAGCTAAATATTTATCTCTGTCTTGTAATTTAAAAAAGTGCTGCACTTTAGCGCGCGCACGTGCCGAATGTAGATAATTTAAGTTGGGGTTTAACCAATCTCGACTCGGATGGGGTGTTTTACTCGTTAACACCTCAACTTGATCGCCAGTTTGTAGTTTATAAGTAAAAGGAACTATACGTCCTGAAACCTTAGCACCAATACAACAATGCCCTACATTAGAATGAATATAATAAGCAAAATCTAAGGGGGTTGATCCCATAGGTAAATCAATAACATCACCACTGGGTGTAAACACATAAATTCTATCTTCAAAGACTTGACTACGTAATTCATCAAGTAATTCGCCACTTTCTGATACATCATCTTGCCATTGCAATATTTTTCGTAACCAACTCACTTTGTCATCAAAGCCACGTTGTTTATCTGAATTTTTACCGCCAGCAGTGCCTTCTTTGTAACGCCAATGAGCAGCAACCCCTAATTCAGCATCATCATCCATTTGTTGAGTTCGAATTTGTACTTCAACAGCCTTGCCTTCAGGCCCTAGCACAACGGTATGAATAGATTGATAACCATTGGGTTTTGGGGTAGCAACATAATCATCAAATTCATTAGGTAAATGCTGCCATGAAGTATGCACGACACCTAATGCACTATAACAATCTTGTAATTCATCAACAATAATGCGTACGGCACGCACATCAAATAGCTGATCAAAATCAAGTGATTTTTGCTGCATTTTTTTCCAAATACTATAAATATGCTTAGGGCGTCCGTACACTTTACCTTTAATATATAACTTTTCTAATTGCTGCTGTAAGTTAGCAACAAAATCACTCATGTATTGTTCACGATCTAGACGTTTTTCTGATAATTGTTGTGCTATTTTTTTATACGTTTGCGGATGTAAATAACGAAAGGAGATATCTTCAAGTTCCCATTTTAGCTGTCCGATCCCTAACCGATTAGCCAATGGAGCATAAATATTTTGCGTTTCTTTGGCTGCTAATACTCGCTCTTCTTCTTCACTATTTTTAATATGACGTAAATTACAGACTCGTTCAGCAAGCTTGATCACCACGGCACGTACATCAGCAACCATGGCTAATAGCATTTTACGAATATTATCAATTTGTTTGCTGGCAACCTTATGATGAGTATTTTGTTGTAATGCTTTTATCGCATCCATTTTTAATACACCATCGCAAAGTTGATTAACTTCATCGTTAAAATTTTCGCGAATAAACTCGTTATTAATAATGTTGCCCTCAATTAGAGGACAAAGAAAAGCGGCGGTTAAGGAGTCTTTATCTAAATTAAGTGCCGTTAAAATCTCAACCATTTCAAGTGCTTTAGTTAAGCATTGTTCTTGCTGGTACGGTTGTTGTGTTGTTTTTTGATCTAGCGGGGGATTTTCTTGTTTGTTTTGATCGCTAGCACTATTAAGCTCCCCTATAAACAAATGAGATATTTTCTCCCAAGCTTGCTCTAACGCTTGTTTTTTGGCCTCATTTAATTCTAATGATGCTAGCCATTGCTCAACATTTCGCTCGACTATTTGATGTGATTTACGTATAGAAACCATGAAGAATCCTTTAATATCACTAAATTTACTACGCTAACCTAAATTTAGGTTAATTTATTGATTATCACGTTGAAACAATACCATAGTTTCACTATGTTTGGTGTGTGTAAACATATCTAACAATGCTATTTTTATAATGCGATAACCAGCATTAATTAATATTTTACTATCATTTGCCAATGTATTGAGATCACAACTAACATATAAAATACTGCCAACATTTAATGTTAAAACTTGCTCTATTGCCACTAAAGCACCTGCTCTAGCAGGATCAAGTATCACTTTATTATACTCATGCTGCGCCCAAGATTGCTTTAACCAAGTATCATTTAAATCGGCTTGATAAAAATTAACATTATTAATATTGTTAGCCTGTGCATTTTGTATTGCACGTTGCACCATAGTTTTTACGCCTTCAACACCAACAACTTTTTTTACTTTTTGGGCAATAGGTAAAGTAAAGTTACCTAGACCACAAAATAAATCTAATATTTGATCATTTTCTGAAAGCTTAAGCCAATTGATAGCTTGTGCTACCATTTTTTGATTAATGCCATGATTAACTTGAATAAAGTCATGACTTTCAAAACGAATATTAATGCCATTAGACGGAGAAAATAACAGAGGTTTAAGTGCAGTTAATGGTATGACCTCTTCACCATTATCTAATAAAATTTGCCAACACTGTGCTGTTGCTAAATTTTTTTGCTCTATAAAGGTTTGCCAACAATGCGCATCTTGCTTATTAATCGTTTTTAGCTGCCTTAAGACTAAGGAAATTAATTCCGTATTTTCAGTTGATTGGCAATAAATAACCTCAATATGACCAAGTGACTTAGATTGGCTAAGTTCTGCAACAACTTGATTTAACTCGGTAAAAATATTACTGAGTGGTGCAACCAATACGGGACAATATTTAATGGCTTGAAGCTGATTACTCCCTTGACGACGAAAACCAACTATCGCTTGTCCTTTTTTATTATATTGTACGCCAATACGTGCTTTGCGGCGATAATGCCAAGGCGATGACATAACGGGTGTTTGCCACGGCAATTCAGTAGTGATACCTTGACGATTAAATAGCTCAGTTACTTTTTGTTGCTTAAACTCAAGCTGTTTATCAACAGATAAATGTTGTATATCGCAACCTCCACAACTTAAAAAATGTGCACATTTTGGCTCTTGTCTATGCTTACTTGGCTCGATGACTTCAAGCAATTTAGCTTTAGCATATTTATTTTTTTGTTCAATAAGTTGCGCTTTTATTTTCTCATGAGGTAAAGCGCCAGTAACAAACACGGGAGTTTGCTGTTGTTTCTCTTGCGGTTTAGCTGTTAATTCAGCAACACCGACACCATGACTATCAAGACGTTTTATGGTGAGTTTTACTTGCGGTAATTTGATATTTTTTTTCGGTTTTGCTTTAAAATAATTAGCCATGAGTTTGTATTTTTTAAGCTTAAGTAAGCACTTATTTATCTTTGTAGGTGAATATGACATTATAAGCTTAATTAACTAAAAAGCGTTATATTTCCTAACAATAAAATCATTAATCATTCATGCATAAAATAAGTTTAAAAGACTGGATAATTTTACTAACCATTTTACCAACAACGATTATTGGTATAAGTTTGGCTAGTTATTTTTCGTATAATTACTACAATCAATTAAATGATTTTTTATCAACACAATCAAAAAGCATTATTGAACCTATTGCTATTGCTAGCGCAACCCCCATAGCCAAAAAAGATCGCGAAAGCTTGCGTCACCTTATTGGTTTTGTTCATCGTAGTCATTCAAGCATTATCAAAAGTATTGCGGTATTTACCCAAGACAATCAAGTTTTTGTTACCAGTGCTTATCATGGCGATATAAATTTTATGCGCATTGGCGCTGGAAAAAGTATTCCCCAAACAACTCAAATGCAAGAATTTGATGACTTCATTGTTTTTCGCACCCCGATAATTGATGAAAGTGATCAATTAATAAATACTACAGACGGCATAAACAATAATGCGAATGATGCTGGGCAATGGCATAAATCGTTAGGTTACATTGCTATGCAAATTGATAAAAGCAAACTTAAATTTAATCAACAAAACAAAGTATTTGTCGCTTTTATCTTGGTTTTTATTGGCGCGATTATTAGTGCTATTTTCTCGCTTAAACTCATTCAAAATGTTACTCGCCCAATTTCATCAATGGTGCACGCTATTGATAGAATAAGAGAAGGAAAATTAGAAAGCCGAGTAAGTGGACAATTAGTTGGTGAGCTAAATTTTCTTAAAAGTGGTATTAATTCTATGGCGCAATCACTTGGCGATTACCATGGTGAAATGCAGCGCAGTATTGATCAAGCAACCATTGATTTACGTGAAAGTTTAGAACAGTTTGAAATACAAAATGTACAGCTAGATATTGCAAAACGCAAAGCTCAAGATGCCAATAAGGTTAAATCAGAATTTTTAGCAAATATGAGCCATGAATTAAGAACTCCTTTAAATGGTGTTATTGGTTTTACTCGCCAAGTACTTAAAACTCCCTTAACAGAAACTCAGCGTGATTATTTACAAACTATTGAAGGTTCAGCCTATAACCTGTTAACTATTATCAATGACATTCTCGACTTTTCTAAACTCGATGCGGGTAAAATGATCATTGAAAGTATTCCCTTTTCATTACGCGATAGTATAGATGAAGCGTTAACCTTAATCGCTCCCAGTGCACATAATAAAAACCTTGAATTTTCAGTACGAATTTCAGAACAATTACCCGATTCATTAATTGGTGATGCCATGCGCATTAAACAGGTTTTAGTCAATTTAACGAGCAATGCAATTAAATTTACCGAACAAGGTTCGGTCACCGTTGATATAGACGCAGAACACGTTGATCAACAAACGAGTGTAATAAAAATAACCGTAACAGATACTGGTATTGGTATTAGCGCAGAGCAACAAAAAACTATTTTTGAAGCCTTTAGCCAAGCAGACAAAAGTGTTACACGTTTATATGGTGGTACAGGATTAGGCTTAGTCATATCGCAGCATTTAGCAAAAGAAATGCATGGTGATATTGGCTTTTTTAGTGAAGAAAAAGGTGGTTCTACTTTTTGGTTTACTTTTCAATGTGATGTTAACTTATTACCTATTGATACTAGCCTTGATGTAAAAGAATTAGCAGGCAAACGAGTACTTTACTTTGAACCCAAAACACATAGTAGAATTGCCACCAGTGAAATAATGGCCAGCTGGAAAATGAAAGTTCACCCCGTAACGCAGTTAGACCAACTCACTACACTATTGGCACAAGACACGCCAGATCAACCACTTCCTTATGATTGTGCGTTAATCAGCCATGATATATCTCCTGCGGCTATCAATACATTAAAGGCACTCATTAACACCATTAAAGCCAAGATACCGATTATTCATTTAATTATTAATAGTAACTCACCTAACTTACAAGAAGCCTTAATTGCTAGTGGTGCGCAAGGTTGCTTAAGTACACCAGTAACCCCGAAAAAACTAGCAAAAACGCTGTTACCAAATAAGTATTATCAGGAACCTAATAAGCAGATAGAACACAATGTGCCTATTAAAGTATTAGCAGTTGATGATAACGAAGCGAATTTAAAACTAATTAAAGCATTATTATTAGAACAAGTCAGTGAGGTTGTCGTTGCCACCAATGGTAAACAAGCGGTTGATTTATGTCAGACTGAAAAATATGCTTTAATTTATATGGATATTCAAATGCCTGTTATGGATGGCATTAGTGCCTTTAAAATAATTAAGGAAAGTAGCTTAAATGCTGATACGCCAGTTATTGCCGTAACAGCACACGCATTATCTGAAGAAAGAGAACAATTACTCAATCATGGTTTTACCAATTGTATGACAAAACCCATAGATGAAACTATGTTACGACATACTATTTATGAATATTGCGATTTAGACTTATATATGCCCCCTAGTTTTGATAATGCTTCAGCAAACACAACCTCAGCATCAGTATTTTCTAACAATAATTTTCAAGGAATTATTGATTGGACATTGGCACTAGAAAGAGCGGGAAATAAACCCGATTTAGCCAAAGAAATGTTAAATGGTTTATTAGAAAGTTTGCCTGAAATAAAAGAAAAAGTAACCGTAGCCATAGCTGATCATAATAGTGATGATTTAAAAGTGATCATTCATAAACTAAATGGGGCTTGTTGTTATTCAGGGGTGCCTAATTTAGCCAATATTAGCTTACTTATTGAAACTTCATTGAAAAAAGGAGCAAAAATCACAGATTTAGAACCCGAGTTTTTTGAGTTTTTTGAACATATTGAGTGCTTATTAACTCAGGCAGATGCTATTTTAGCAGAGGTTCTTACATAGTAGTGTCACGTAATATCCAAAAAAACCAAGAAAAAATAAATTAATGTCTAATATGAATATTAGGCTTAGTATCTATATCACCATCATCACTGATAACAGCAATACCGTTACTACAATTGAGTACAGCAATACTTTTTCCATTATCATGACGAATAAATAAGAGTTCGTAACCAAATTTACCTAGACTACTAGCCGAAAATTTTTGTGCTAACGAAAGCTTAGACCACCATAGCGATTGCTCTGGTGAATCGGTACGTCTTTCAAGCATCTGATTACTTTGAGCTTGTTTATTTTGTGCCTGCATACAAAACCCCCATCACTACAATATTAATACTCACTCAGT
>WGGB01000137.1 GCA_015491935.1 Alteromonadaceae bacterium | reverse complement strand
TTCAAGACCTTCACCTTCGTTTGCATTTAAACGGAATTCCCACAAGCCACGGCCTGCTTCGATACCAGCTTTTGCAAAATGTCCGGCGGTTGGTTTGTTAGTACGATTAGCTTTTTTGCTACCCGTAGTAACTTGAAGCGCTGAATAACCATCGTTTTCTACAGTTTTAACCTGAGATACGCGGTTGGCTTCAACTTCAAGGACTGTTACAGGAGTAGAAACGCCATCTTCAGTGAAGATACGAGTCATGCCTACTTTACGTCCAACTAGACCTATAGTCATTGTTAAAACCCCTTAACCCAAGCTGATTTGAACGTCAACACCAGCTGCTAAATCTAAACGCATTAACGCGTCTACAGTTTTATCAGTTGGTTCAACGATATCAATCATACGTTTGTGAGTACGAATTTCGTACTGATCACGCGCATCTTTGTTAACGTGCGGAGAAATCAAGATAGTAAAACGTTCTTTACGTGTAGGAAGTGGAATAGGACCACGAACCTGCGCGCCAGTACGCTTAGCAGTATCTACGATTTCAGCTGTAGATTGATCAATCAAACGATGATCAAACGCTTTCAAACGAATGCGTATTTTTTGATTTGACATGGAATCAAATCCCCTTTTAAAGAACAAAAAAATACAGCCCTCTGCTTCCTTACTGTTAAGTAAAACAATGGAAGGGGGTGTATGCGTATATAACATTCAACTCCCAATCGGAGTTGCTGTAGTAATCCACTTAAAACTTCCGTTTTATTAATCAAGAATAAACTTAACAGTGAATTATAAAACACAATCAGACATTGCTGAATGTGGTCGCGTATTATACATCTTAGCGAGTTAAAGGCAAGCGTCTTTTTAATAATTCTGAATAGAAAAGCCTCATGATTTATATTTGTGAGGCTTTTTATTAATAACTTTTGAGGGGAAATAATTTATTTTTTTATAAAATCATCTTTAAACGTTTTATTAAACCAGTCCGCAATCATTTTCTTATCGTAACCAAAAGAGTCATTACCATAACGTAAATTGTTATGATATAGGTATCCCATATCTTTTAAATTAACCTCTGCTGATTTAATAATATTATTATCAGCATCGAGTAATTGATAAGAAAACGTCATCCTAGGAAAATAGAGATCTGTAAGAATACGTATTTTATTAATTGAACTACCAATATTCACATTACCAGCTAAATCAACATTGGTTATATTTATTTTTAAGGTTTGCTTTGCAGGTAATTTTTTAGCTAATTTAGCAAAATACTTTTCAAAGGTTGTAAAAACACGTTTTCTAAATGTCTTACGATTTTCGTCACCCGCTCTAATATCACGATATTTATCTGGATTGGTCCATTTTATTTCAGTTTTGGCGGCATAAGATAACGGTGAAAAAATAACCACACTAATAAAGCTTATAATTAAAACTTTGATCATATTCATTGGTTTATCCTCTGTTTATATTATTTATACCAATCTGGCAAATTAAAGACTCTACTATCTATAAAAAAGTAGACCACTTAATTAATAAAATTGGTATAGCTTTAATCATACTATAGCAATAAAAATCACCCAGCGTAGTCGTTAAATATTATCACCCACAAAACCAAAGTAATACGACTTTATTCAGCGTCAACAAGCTCCATTTGGCAGCGCTGCTGGTACATTTTTCGCGCTTTATTAAATTCAGGAATAGCTTCAGCTGTAGTGTAAGGTTTTAAAATAACTAAGATCTTTAGAACTCCTTGGTAAAAAACAGCATCAGTTATATCAACATCAATATTTTGTGTTTGATAAAAGCTTAACCAAAAAGTATTCACTAATCGCAAAATACTAACAATATCAGCTAATTCGATGTCATCAAAATCAATAATATTTGAATCTCGTAACGAAATTAATAATTGACTAACTCTCTCTGCAATTGACTGTTGAACTTCAATATATTTTTCGCGTAAATTAGGGTTTTTATCTAACAAAGAAGGCAAGTTACTATAAAAAAATCTAAACTTCATCATCATCTGAAATACCGCATCCATATACATTATAATGGCATCAAGTGATTTTATCTCAGGCGTTACCTGAGGAAACGTCTCTAACAATAAGTTACGGGCATACTCATCGTAAATAGACAAAATAATGTCTTCTTTATTACGAAAATGATAATACAGATTTCCGGGGCTAATTCCTAAATAGGCGGCAATATGATTAGTGGTAACGTTTCTTTCACCTTGCTCATTGAATAAATCAATGCTTGCTTGAATAATCTTATCGCGTGTCTTCATATAGTTTTCTTATATTATTAGTTTCAATAAATATTAACATCATACTATCAATTTTTAAGCAAATAAAAAAGTTTTGGAGTAAAAGCTTTAACCTTTTTTAGTTATCTACTTGTAACTAAGGTGAACTGACTATTACAATAGTCATTACTATAACTACATTAATTTTATTTTATGATCGTAAAAGCAATCTATCCTGGCACTTTTGATCCTGTCACTAATGGCCATACCGATTTAATTGAACGCGCCAGCCGTCTATTTACACACGTGATCATTGGTGTCGCCTCTAGTCCAAGTAAAAAGCCAATGTTTGATTTAGACCATAGAGTTAAACTATTAAAAGAAGTATCTAAACATTTAAGCAATGTATCTGTGATTGGCTTTAGTGGTTTATTGGTTGATTTTGCCAAAGATCATCAAGCCAATGTGTTAATTCGTGGTTTACGTGCTGTGTCTGATTTTGAATACGAGTTTCAATTGGCCAATATGAATCGCCGTTTATCGCCTGATTTAGAAAGTGTGTTTTTAACACCTGCTGAAGAAAATTCGTTTATCTCTTCAACGTTAGTGAAAGAAGTTGCGTTACATCATGGCGATGTTGACCAGTTTGTTCATCATGAGGTAAAAAAAGCGCTACTTGAAAAGTTGCAAAAGTAATTATTAATAATGCGTTAATAGCCAAAATAACTATTAACGCATTAAAATATAACAAGACTAGTCTTCTGATTTATTGGCAATTTTTTGTAAATTTTCGTGAATTTTAAATAGCACAATTAACAATTCACACCAAATTCTAGAACCAATAGCTCCACCAATAATGATCCCAATTCCTGCTAAAAAACCGCCGCCATATTCTGTAAACATCGTTGTTAAACCTGAAAACAAAGAGCCCAACAACATAAGCCAGTAAACAAACGTAATAATTTTTGGGGTTAACATTGAGTCAAAGAAAAATATATCTTTCATTGATTTATCCTTTTTTATTATTTAACTCCAATTATAGTTATCAGTTAGATCCATGGAGTTTTAAAAATCTAACCTTAATTTTTATCGGTAAAATCAAACCTCGTCACTTTATATGGTTATAATTTTATAATCAATAAGCTATAAAACATAGTGTTATTTAGTCGTATTCTTATTCATTTGATGCGTCGCAGAATATTACACCTTGTATATTTAATAGTTTTATTATTTTTTGAGCTATTGAAGTCGACATTCGTTGGGGCAGGCAAGGACAATCACTTATTTTAGTTAACCTTTCTAGATTAAAAAGGATTATTTTTGGCACTTAATACAAAATACCGAGCTACGTCCCGCTTGACGAATTTCTTCAAGTGCAGTTTTACATTGTAGGCAAGGCTGCCCTGCACGTCCGTAAACCATTAACTCTTGCGCAAAATAACCCGGTTTACCATCACTTTGAGTAAAGTCTTTAAGGGTAGTGCCACCTTGCTCTATGGCAGCAGCTAACACCTCTTTAATAATTTTGGTAAGTGCATCTAAACGTTTTTTAGTTATTTTACCAACGGGTGTTGTCGGTAAAATACCTGCTTTAAATAGCGCTTCGTTTGCATAAATATTACCAACACCCACCACAATATGATTATTCATCAAAAATGTTTTTATCGGCACTTTGCGATTTTTTGCTTTGGCAAACAAATAACCCGCAGCAAAATCATCGGTTAATGGTTCTGGGCCTAATTTAGCTAACAAGCCTTGTTCGTCAATGTGTTCTGCAAACCATAATACCGCACCAAATCGGCGAGGATCATTAAGTCGTAAAACTTTACCGTAGCTAAAAGCTAAATCAAAATGATCATGCTTTTTAATATCAACACTGCTATCGACAATGCGAACCGTACCCGACATTCCTAAATGCAGTAACAAGGTGCCCGTATTAAATTTAATCAGTAAATATTTACTACGACGTTCAATGCCCAGTACCGTTTCGCCTACTAAATTTTTAATATCATCAGGAATAGGCCAGCGTAATTTTGCATTACGTATGCTAACCGCACTCACTTGTCGATTAATAATGTGTGGCATTATGCCTAATCGGCATACTTCAACTTCTGGTAATTCAGGCATATTAATAACTTATTTTTGCGGTGATAATATTATTTGCATAATTTCGCGAGGCAATAGTTGATAATACATTGCTGGTGCTAATGATAACCATTGTTTAGTTTGTCGGTTATAAATTAATAATTGATCTTGAGTTGGATATAAATCAAGTTGATAACTATTATTATCTCCTGCCAACGTGGCGTTAATGGTAATGGCTACTTGCTTGCTTACATCAAAATCAAGGGTTTCTATAACCGCAGTAGCTTGCTGCCAAGATTGCATCATTTGTGCTAATGCTTGCATACTAATATTGATGCTTTTAGGTGTAATTGACCAATTTTTTCCTTGTCGTTCAATAGTAATTAATTTATTTATATTGAGACTTAAAATGACACTATGTTCTTTAAATAAAAAGACATCTTGGCTATAACCACCCACTTCATTACGATGAAATAAGCGATTATTGGTTACATTTAAAAAAATGATAATTATCATTACTGAAAATATAATAACATTATTCCAGCCAGTACGAGAAAGTTTCATAGTTTTATATGCCTATACAGATGGTTCAGGATTGATATGTAGGTCGATGCTTGCCTCGACAAAAGGTATTAAAAAGGCTAAAAGTCGAGCCTCGCTGCGCTCGTGTCGACCTACAAAGTAATAAATCTCTTAATTTTACGGTTTTCCTGAATAAAGTACATAAGCACATAGTTTTATAACAATTAAGAGTTAAAAACAAACATAAAAAAACCCAGCAACTTATCAAGCAACTGGGTTTTTTAAAATCCGAAAAAAGCTTACTTAATTTTAGCTTCTTTATAGATTACGTGTTTACGTACTCTTGGATCAAATTTTTTGATTTCCATTTTTTCTGGCATGGTTTTTTTATTTTTATCTGTAGTATAAAAATGACCAGTACCAGCACTAGAAACTAAACGAATTTTATCACGCATTATGATTTCCTCTAGGTAAAGCGATTAAACTTTTTCGCCACGAGCACGGATGTCAGTTAATACTGCATCAATACCTTTTTTATCGATAATACGCATTCCTTTC
Source organism: Alteromonadaceae bacterium (assembly GCA_015491935.1). Classification (GTDB taxonomy): domain Bacteria; phylum Pseudomonadota; class Gammaproteobacteria; order Enterobacterales; family Alteromonadaceae. The sequence goes on along the minus strand of WGGB01000137.1, from coordinate 6,399 downwards.
GGAGTTAAACGTAATTTAACGAAACGATTTTCACTCTCAACCCAAAAACGGTGAGATTGAAGGTTAGGCAAAAAACGACGACGAGTCGCATTTCTTGCATGAGAACGATTGTTCCCTACAACTGGTTTTTTACCAGTTACTTGACAAACTTTAGACATTTGAGTCACTCCAAAAATTAATTTCAGCTCGAGCTTATTATCCTCAAGACCGTCGCCTCAGGATCCTGAAAAAGGTGGCATATTATAGAGAAAGAATTAAACGAATGCTAGTCTTAATCAAAAAACAAACTATATTGATTTTTTGCTCTTATTTTTCAGTTAGATAACGAGTAAATACGATGCAAAAATAGCGATATAAACAACAGTTGCGGTATAAAATTCAATCAATCCGTGTGCGATGTTAATAATTTTTGTAAGCGATCACGCTGATCTTGGCTACATAATTCATTAATTAAAATACGAATAATGTGAGATTTTGCCAGATCGGTGCCTTGAGACAAGAGTGTTAATTGCTCAATAGCATCTTCACTTAACGTAAATGTTGCACGCCTAAAGGGTTTATTATGCTTTTTATTTTTTTCGTCTAAATGTTGCTTCGCCATCAATATTGCTTGGCTCATATTAATATCAGCATTAGAACTTTTTGAGCCACCACTACTGACAATCGCTGGTGCGCCTTTAGCATAATTTTCTGCATCAGAAATAAATTCATCAATGGTAAAGTTTTTCTTTTTAACATGATGATTTTTTTTCTTTTTTAAGTCAGACAAACTCATGGGCATTATCCGGTTTCATCGCTAATAATTCTTCAGCAATAGCAATAATTTCAGCGGCAGCTTTACTCTCTGGTTCATTTTCTAATACCGACGAACCTTGTTCTTCACTATCATCATAAACGTTACGATTATAAGTCACCGCATTTAAAACGTTAATACCATAAGACGTACATACTTCTTTGGCTTCTAATATCCGTTTTGCTTGATTGGGTAGTGATGGGCACTGAGTTATCACAAAAGAAGCAAGCATTTTAGGATTAACCATTTTACAGGTGCTAAGCATATCTTCCATGTGTGGTACCGTTTTTAAATCTCGACGTTTAGGCCTAAGAGGAATGAGCACATGATCGGCAACCGACATAGCGGCACGTAAAGCTAAATTATCTTGGCCACCACAATCCACTATCATGTAATCATAATGTTGCGATAAGCTAATTAAATCATTACGAATTTTACCATACAGTTGAATACAGTTTATGGGAGGCAAAGAAGGATCACTATTACGTGCTTGTATCCAATCTGAAGTGGTTCGCTGTGGATCACAGTCAACCATTAGCACAATAGCTTTTTTATCTCGGGCGAAATAAACTGCTAAATTTTGTGCTAGACAGCTTTTACCGCTACCACCTTTTTCGCCACCGACTAATATCATCATGATGTAAACCCTTATACGACCAATCTAAATTTATTGTTAAAGGTGCCTTAGCATTAAAGCACTAAAATAAAACTTATCACACTGTGTTGCTTGGTTTTTACTTATCAAGCTGTAAAGCAATATGAAACCAACCACCAGAATCATCTTGAACACAGCGTAAAACTTTACCCGTTAATTTTTGACTCTGAGGATGAGCCACCTTAAAAATAACTTCAACTTCTGCACCGGTGGGAATCAGTTGATCGCAATCTACTTTTAAACCACCACGTGAAAAATCTAAGCAAACTATTTTACGCTGCTGAACATTACCGTTTTCATCCTTCCAAGAAATATCAACTAATTCTTTTTCCATGTCGATACGAAATGACTGCCGACGTTCGTCATCAATACTGGCACTATCAGTCATAAATACTCCTTTTAAGTATTTAAAAAATTCACTACTCTTTAAAAGTTAATCGTCATTAGCCGTTGTTGCAACTTTTTTCTAACTTTTATTTACTTTATTTAATTATAATTACCAATAACTCGCTAAATTTGCCCATGTTCGGCAAACGAATAACACTGATGTCCCGCAACAATTAAGTGATCAAGCACCCGCACATCAATTAATTGCAGCGCTTGTTTAATACGTTCAGTAATTTGTTTATCCGCAATACTTGCTTCACAAACACCCGACGGATGGTTATGCGTTAATATAACGGCAGCTGCCTTTTGTTTTAATACTTGTTCAACAATAATACGCGGATATACAGCTGCAGCGTCAATAGTACCAAAAAACAAACGTTCAAAATTAAGCACTTGATGTTGATTGTCTAAAAACAATACCGCAAACACTTCGCGAGATTCTCCGCGCAGTTCACTTTGTAAATACTGTTTAGTTGCTTGTGATGAAGTAAGCGCCTGACCTTGCTTCAGTTGTTCTGCCAAAAAACGTTTCGACATTTCCAAACACGCTTGTAGTTGCACATATTTAGCCGTACCTAAGCCATGCCTTTGACAAAAATCATTATGACTAGAGGCAAAAATGGCCGCTAAACTACCAAAACTATTCAGTAAATTTCTTGATAATTCAACCACATTACAACCTTGTACGCCCGTGCGTAAAAATATTGCTAATAATTCAGCATCGCTTAAACTTTGCGAACCTTGCTGTAATAATTTTTCTCGTGGTCTTTCTTGTGCTGGCCAATCTTTTAGCATTTTGCGTCCTTGCTGCAAATAATTTTACAGTTATTCGATAGGTGAATTGATCTCAATGATGATTTTTCGCTTGCATTTATGTTATCTTAGCGCGATAAAATCTTTCTCTTTTAAGACTAGCAGGTTATGAAAAATCTTCAGGATAAAAAAATTGTTTTAGGTATCACGGGTGGTATTGCTGCCTATAAAACGCCTGATCTGGTAAGACGCTTAAAAGAACAAGGTGCGAATGTACGTGTAGTTATGACACAAGGCGCACAAGCATTTATTACCCCATTAACACTACAAGCAGTTTCTGGCAATGCAGTCGCTGATAGTTTACTTGATACCCAAGCAGAACTCGCCATGGGGCATATTGAATTGGCTAAATGGGCTGATTTAATTTTAATAACCCCAGCTACTGCTAATACTATTGCAAAAATAAGATCTGGCTTAGCGACTGATTTACTAAGTACACTCTGTTTAGCTAGCGCAGCGCCTATTGCTATTGCTCCAGCGATGAATCAACAAATGTGGCACGCAGATGCCACCCAAGCCAATATTCGCACTTTAAATAAGCGTGGCGTTGCTATTTTTGGTCCAGGTAAAGGCGAGCAAGCTTGTGGAGATGTCGGCTTAGGGCGTATGCTTGAAGTGCATGAACTCGTTGAGTTAACCTCTCAACTATTTGCTAGCAATGTACAAACCTCACCAAGACAGGCTTTACCGACAACACTATCTGGGCAGCATTGGGTGATCACCGCTGGACCAACACGAGAAGCCATTGATCCCGTGCGTTATATTTCTAACCATAGTTCAGGAAAAATGGGGTATGCCATTGCGCAAGCCGCACTGAATGCTGGCGCGCAAGTTAGCCTAATTTCAGGGCCTGTCACTATTGAACCGCCCCAAGGTTGTCAGCTTATAAACGTGACTAGCGCACAAGAAATGCATCAACAGGCACTTTCTTTAACACAAAACCAGCATAATAACGTTACTGTTTTTGTTGCTTGCGCTGCTGTTGCCGACTATCGTTTAGAGAATATCGCCCAACAAAAAATAAAAAAAACAGATACTAGCGATACCATGCAGATTAATTTAGTAAAAAATCCAGACATAGTTGCCGATGTTGCTAAATTGCCTAATAAACCTTTTGTGGTTGGTTTTGCTGCTGAAACACAAGAGGTTGCCAAATACGCACAAGATAAATTAATACGCAAAAATTTAGATTTAATTGCGGCTAATGATGTTGCTCAACAAAATCAAGGTTTCAATAGCAACCAGAATGCCCTAACGGTTTTTAGTGCCCACGAACAATTTAATATTGCATTAGCCAATAAAGCACAAGTAGCTCAGCAATTAGTTGCTATTATTACTCAACAAAATAAGCCGATTAAAAATAAAAACCATTACAATAGAGAAACATAATCAATGTCAGCCAATCAAACTGTGACTAAAAAAACAAATAAAAAACCAAACAGAAAACAAGAAATCTTAGAATGCCTAGCGCTGATGTTAGAAAGCGGTCACGGCCAACGTATTACCACCGCAAAATTAGCGGCTGAAGTTGGTGTTTCTGAGGCTGCCTTATATCGTCATTTTCCTTCCAAAGCGCGAATGTTTGAAGGCTTAATTGAATTTATTGAAGAAGCCATATTTTCACGGGTTAATTTAATTTTAAGCGAACACAAAGAAAGCCTAGTTCGTTGTCATCATATACTGCACGTTTTATTAGTTTTTGCAGAACGCAATCCAGGTATGTGTCGCATATTATCAGGTGATGCTTTAATGGGCGAAAATGAGCGCTTACGGATACGTGTAAACCAATTTTTTGAAAAGCTAGAAACCCAATTTAAACAAGTATTACGCGAACGAAAACTACGTGAAGGCAAAAACTTTTCAGTAAGCGAGCAAGCACTTGCTAACTTACTATCAGCCTACGCAGAGGGCAAAATAAGCCAATATGTTCGCTCAGGATTCAACAAAAAGCCAAGTGCCGACTTTAATGAGCAGTGGACTTTTTTAATGACAAATAGCTAATAACCAAAACACATAATAACAAAGACAACCAATGCGTTAAGGTTTTACTATAACGCCAAATAACGATTACATTAGGAATAACAATGAGCGCCCTTTCTACTTTAAAACCCACCAGTTTATGGCAACTTTTTGAAAAAATTTGCAGTATTCCTCGTCCTTCAAAACACGAAGAAAAAATATCACTATGGATCCAGCAATGGGCGAAAGATTTAGGTTTATCAGTTAAAGAAGATACTGTAGGTAATTTAATTTTAAAGAAAGCAGCAACAACGGGTATGGAAAACCGTAAAGGCGTTATTTTACAAGCTCACATGGATATGGTGCCGCAAAAAAACAACAATATTGAGCACGATTTTTTAATAGATCCAATTAAGCCCTACATTATTGAAGATGAAGACGGTATGTGGGTAACAGCACAAGATACAACTTTAGGCGCTGACAACGGCGTTGGCTTAGCTTCAGCATTAGCCATACTTGCTAGCGATGATATTCCTCATGGTCCATTAGAAGTATTAGTGACTATTGATGAAGAAGCTGGCATGACAGGAGCCTTTGGTCTTGAAGCGGGTTGGTTAGAGGGTGAGATTTTAATTAACACCGACTCAGAGCAAGAAGGTGAGGTATATATGGGCTGCGCGGGTGGCATTGATGCCAGTGTAACCTTTGATATTGCCTTTGAAACAGTGCCGCAAGGCTGGCAAGCATTTAACTTGTCAATGTCAGGTTTAAAAGGTGGTCATTCAGGTGTCGATATTCATACTGGTCGCGCTAATGCCAATAAATTATTAATTCGTTTTCTCAACCAAGCAGCAGCACAATTTGATATTCGTTTAACTGAACTCAACGGAGGTAGTTTACGCAATGCTATTCCTCGTGAAGCCTTTGCGAGTTTTGTTATTGAAAGTGCTAAAGTAGACAAATTTAAAGCGGCATTAGCGACATATCTAACAACGATTAAAGAAAATTTAAAAGCTATTGAAACCGATCTCGATATGCTACTTATTGCACCAGAAGAGTTTGAGCAAATGTGGACACAAGCCACACAAACACAAATTTTATCTGCATTAAATGCTTGTCCTAATGGTGTTATTCGTATGAGTGACGATATTGACGGTATTGTTGAAACCTCACTGAATATTGGCGTTATTCGCCCCAAAGGTAACAAGCTGAGTGTCATGATTTTAATCCGTAGCTTGCATGACGATGGTCGTTTACAAGTTGAAGAGATGCTAAGCTCTTTATTTACTTTAGCAAATGCAAAAATTGATTTTTCTGGCGGTTACCCAGGATGGAAACCCGATACAAGTTCAGCAATTATGAAGATAGTAAGTGATACCTATCAAGCGTTGTTTAACAAAGTTCCTGAAATTATGGTTATTCATGCGGGTCTTGAATGTGGTTTATTTAAAACTGCCTACCCGCATTTAGACATGGTTTCAATTGGTCCAACGATTAAATTTCCACATTCACCCGATGAAAAAATATTAGTCCCAACGGTTGATTTATATTGGCAATTATTGACAAAAGTATTAGCTAATATTCCGACCATAGCATAATCACAATAACAACCCATATTTAAACAGTATGGGTTGTTATAATTAAATTAATGGTATGGACCCTCTCCACTCCACTTACGGCTTCAAATGAGCCAATATAGGGTTGAATAAACTTCTATATACAGAAAAAGAGAGAGGGTCACATGAGTACTATAACAATTGGATTAGATATCGCAAAATCAGTTTTTCATTTG
>WGGB01000136.1 GCA_015491935.1 Alteromonadaceae bacterium | reverse complement strand
CAGTGAAGCGTTATTGTTATTACTTGCCGCTGCTTTGATTGTTGATAGTGTTGATAAAATGATCGCCTTAGATTGGCTGCCTACGTTAATTGATCCTGTTTGGGATACTAGTAATGTTTTGGATGACAGCAGTCGTTTTGGTGGTGTTGTCGCCGCATTTACAGGCTATAGAGCGCAACCTGCATTGATGATTGTACTGGTTTATAGTGCTTATTGGCTAATGATCAAATTATGGATGATGCGCACTAATTCTACCTCAGTAAAGCCAATACAAAAGCTTAACCGTGAGGAACAACATTGTGATGTAAGCGATGTGCAAAATAAGGCAGTTGAATAATGAATGAAGCTAAAAATAATATTGCTATTACCTTTATTGACGAGCCGCAATTTAGCAATGCAGGAAAAAGTGCAGTAAAGACAACTGTGTTACAACGTCTTGGCGATTTAATGCAAGCCAAACGTGGTGCTATTCAAAAAATACAATGGTTTGTAGTGTTGTTTTATTTTACCTTGCTTATTTGGCCTGCTTTTTTGCCTTTACCGAAAGATTATGTTCATTTTTACGATAACTTAATTTTATTAGCTCAATTTATTTTTTGGGGAATTTGGTGGCCATTTGTCATGGTTTCTATGGTATTAATTGGTCGGGTATGGTGTGGTGTATTTTGTCCCGAAGGGGCATTAAGCGAATGGTCTAGTCGTCGTGGTTTAGCTAAATTAGCACCACGTTGGTTACGCTGGGGCGGCTGGCCTTTTGTCGCTTTTGTTACAACCACAATTTATGGACAATTGATCAGTGTGTACGAATATCCTAAAGCAGCATTATTAATTTTAGGCGGCTCTACGGTTGCCGCTATGGTAGTGGGCTTTATTTATGGTCGCGGCAAACGGGTGTGGTGTCGGCACTTGTGTCCAGCTAATGGGGTTTTTTCATTATTGTCGCGCCTAGCTCCTGTGCATTTTGATGTAGAAACCAATAAATGGAAAAATGCGCAACGGCTTAATTATGCCATTGACTGCCCGCCAATGCTTAATGTACGTAACAAGGTGGGTAATAGTGATTGTCATATGTGTGGGCGTTGTAGTGGTTATCGTGATGCGGTAAGTTTAGCGGTGCGCTCACCCAATCAAGAAGTGCTAGCAATTGACGATAAAACCGCTAATCCTTGGGATATAGCGTTATTATTTTTTGGTTTATTGGGTGTGGCAACAGGAGCTTTTCAATGGTCTGCATCTCCTTGGTTTGTGCAATTAAAACAAACCTTAGCTGAGTGGTTTATTAATCATGACTATTATGGAGTACTTGATAGTAACGCACCATGGTGGCTCTTAACTCATTACCCAGATACTAACGATGTCTTTAGTTATTTAGATGGTTTGAGTATTTTACTTTATATTTTCACTACCGCGTTGGCTATTTCTGCTATGTTGATGTGTGGTTTATGGTTGGCAAGTTTACTTCTTAATAAAACAACGAATAATATTGCATTAGCATTGAAAACCGTTAAAACACCTTTGTTATGGCACTTAGGTTATGCTTTTATTCCACTTGCTGGGGCGAGTTTATTTTTAGGCTTATCGTCATTAACCTTTGCGATGTTAAAAGCGGAGCATTTAAATTTAATCGGCATAGCGCCATTTCGTCTTCTATTATTGGTGTTGGCTTATGTATGGAGTGGTTATTTATTGATGAAAAAAATAACGGTATATAAAGTCTCGCTTGCCCGTAAAGTACTGGCTTTTAGCGCCTTGTTTAGCACTAGCTTAATCGTTGCCTTTAGTTGGGTTGAAATGTTTTTTGTTTGGTAGTTGTTGCGATTCGGTTGGCTTTTATTTCATGTTAAATCAGTCAAGACGTAAATGATTTTTTAATAGTTGATGGGTAAACGCAGTTTTTAAATAAAAGCCGCGTGGCAGTGTTAAAAATGGCTTGCCATTTTTATCGACTGCTTGCGTTTTAGCTTGGCTGTTGGCTGCTTTAGGGCGTAATTGTAGTACTTGCCCATGTTTGCCTGTTATTTGTTCGACTTGTCCTAACACGATCATATCGGTCAGTTCTTGCCAATCTAATGCCATTAAATGTTCTTCTTCTGGCGAGGGTGACCAAATAAAAGGTGTACCAACTAAACGTTCGGCAATAGGTATTTCGCGCTCAGCAATAATAGGCACCCATAATACACGTGCCATTTTGTTACGAATATGACTAGTTTGCCACGTTGCGCCAATTAAGTTTTTTAACGGTGCGACACAAACAAAAGTAGTCTCTAACGGTTTGCCATCACGGTTTATCGGTAACGTTTTTAATTCAATACCTAATTGAGGAAAGTCAGGCTCGGGGCGCGAGCCAGCACTTGCTCCTAATATATGTTCGAGCAATAAACCAACCCAGCCTTTTTCTTTAGTTAAGTTGTTAGGCACAACAATGTTATATTGATCGGCAATTTCACCTAAGCTTAAACCCGCAATGTTTTGAGCTCGTTGTAATAACTGCGCCTCATCTTTTGGGGGCTTGGTGGTGGGGATTTTTATTTTTGATTTGCTCACTAACTATTCTATTACTTATTCATCAAATACTTATTTTAACTATTATCCTGTGCGCTTTTACAACTGGCAAGTGAAAAATCTCACTATTTATTTGCTAGCATGGCAATAATATGGAAGAATTGAGCTAATAAATTTTTATTCCTATCGGGAGTTCCTGTGATAGATGCCGAAGGCTATCGAGCCAATGTCGGCATAGTAATAATCAATAACAGGGGACAAGTATTTTGGGCAAGACGTTACGGGCAACATTCATGGCAATATCCGCAAGGTGGAGTTGACGAAGGCGAAAGCGTAGAACAAACCATGTTTCGCGAATTGCATGAAGAAGTGGGTTTAAAACCCGAACACGTTGAAATTGTCGCTACCACTAAACATTGGTTGCGTTATAAATTGCCTAAACGTTTGATAAGACATGAAAGTAAGCCTTTGTGTATAGGGCAAAAACAAAAATGGTTTTTATTACGCCTAACAGCTGCGGAGTCAGCGGTCGATTTGTTAAATTCTTCTCATCCAGAATTTGATGATTGGCGTTGGGTTAGTTTTTGGTATCCTGTTAGACAAGTGGTGTCTTTTAAACGTGAAGTATATCGTAAAGTGATGAAAGAGTTTTGTCCCACTATGTTACAAATTAGTCGTCAAGAACGTCGCAAACGTCGTACTTAGTTACTAATATAATTATTGCTATGTATCAATTGAGTTTGTTTTAGCAAAACAAACTCAATTTTTTATTTTTTACAAATTTCATTTTTAGCTTTTAATATTGTCAAAGGAGTTTCATGTTAACCGCGTTGCGTCGAATCGTCCTAGAATTTAATCAAGAAGCTGAACTACAAACCGCGTTAGAACGCTTAGTTAGTCAGGTTAAACGTTCAATGAATACCGATTGTTGTTCTGTTTATCTTGCTGATTATCGTAGCCAAAATTTTTTATTAACGGCTTCTGATGGCTTAGCTCAAAGCGCATTAGGACGCACCTCTATCGGTTTTTCAGAAGGGGTAATTGGCTTAGTTGGTCAACGTGAAGAGCCCATTAATATTGATAATGCCCCTGAACACCCTCATTTTAAACATACACCTGAAGTAGAAGAAGAGGCTTTAAAAGCTTTTTTAGGCACACCAATTATTCACCAAAGTAAAGTACTGGGGATCATTTCTGTTCAGCAGCAAAAAATTCGTCATTTTGATGAAAATGAAGAAGCCTTTTTAGTGACTTTAGCCGCTCAATTAGCTAGTGCAATTGCCAATGCTGAAGCCAGAGGTATGTTAGGGCAAAAAAAAGATCATGGTAAATGGGTTAAACAACTTGTTGGTATTGCTGGCGCACCTGGATTAGCTTTAAGTAAAGTGGTGGTTTGTCAACCCGATGCCGATTTATCAACGGTTTCATTGCTAAAATCAGCGAATAGTGAATATGAGCAACAACGATTTTATCATGCGGTTTTAAAAACTCGCGTTGACTTTCATCAAATGAGTGAACAACTTAGCTCTATTTTATCAGATGATAGTCTTGATATTTTTGAAATGTATAAACAGTTGCTTAGTAGTGTTAGCTTGGCAGATGAAATTAAAGAGCAAATTAATTTAGGCTGGAATGCCGAAAGTGCTTTAAAACAAATTATAGATAAATATGTGGTGCAGTTTGAAAGCCTTGATGATGTCTATATTCGTGAACGTGGTAGTGATATTCGTGATTTAGGTAATCGTTTATTATTTAATTTACAACGTCAACAAAAACAACAGCAACAATTACCAGACAAATTTATTTTAGTGGCTGAAGATGTTACTGCTGCAATGCTAGCTCAGTATCAACATAAAGGTTTACAAGCGATTGTTTCCTTGTCTGGCTCTAATAATTCTCATGCGGCTATTTTAGCGAGAGCATTGGGGATCCCTGCTATTATGGGAGTAGATCCTATACCTTTGAGCCAATTAGAAGGTCAAATAATGATCGTTGATGGTTACAACGGTGAATTATTTATTGCTCCTGATAGTGCGCTACAAGTAGAATATTTGCACTTGATTAATGAAGAGGTAGCATTAACTGAAAAAGTGCGTGCCGCCATTGATTTACCTACGATCACTCAAGATGGTAAAGCAATTGAGTTAATGTTAAATGCAGGTTTAGCCAGTGGTTTCGAACATTCAGTGCGTGCAGGCGCTACAGGTGTTGGTTTATATCGCACTGAAATACCTTTTTTAGAACGACAAAGTTTTCCTACCGAACAAGAACAAACACAATTATATAAACAAGTATTAGCAGCTTTTCCAAATCAGCAAGTGACTATGCGGACTTTAGATGTTGGTGGCGATAAAGCGTTATCTTATTTTCCTATTAGTGAAGATAACCCCTTTTTAGGCTGGCGCGGTATTCGCATAACGCTTGATCATCCTGAAATATTTTTGGTGCAAATACGGGCAATGATCCGCGCTAGTATTGGCTTAAATAATTTAAATATTATGTTGCCGATGATCACTAGTGTTACAGAAGTTGATGATGCTTTAAATCTTATTAATCAGGCATACTTTGAACTAAAAGATGAATTAAAAGACCAATTAAAAGATGAAGCTCCACCCGTGAAAACAATACAAATACCACGGCCTAAAGTTGGGATTATGTTGGAAGTTCCTAGCGTTATTTTTCAATTAAAAGAACTTGCTCAACGGGTCGATTTTTTTTCTGTGGGTAGCAATGACTTAACACAATATTTATTAGCGGTAGATAGAAATAATGCTCGGGTAGCAAATTTATATGATGCTTATCATCCTGCGGTGTTAAGAGCGTTAAATATGATAGCACAAGAGGCAAGTAAGTATTTAGTGCCATTAAGTTTATGTGGGGAATTAGCAGGTGAACCAGCAGGTGCAATATTATTATTGGCTATGGGCTATGATAAGTTGAGTATGAACCCGCATAATATTGCACGAATTAAATGGGTATTACGCCATATAGCATATCACCAAGCTAAAATTATTTTAAATCATGTGCTTAATTTTAGTACCGCTAAACAAGTCCATAGTTATATTAATGAACAATTAGAAAATTTTGGTTTAGGTGGTTTTGTTCGTGCAGGTTTATAATGCTAACTGAAATGCTTATTAATGTTTTTTTGTCTTGCTTAGCCTTGGGAGCGGTCGTCGGTTTTTTATCTGGTTTATTAGGCATAGGTGGCGGCTTAATTATTGTACCTGCGTTAGTTTATATACTGCCGCATTTTAATGTGACTCATCAAGCAGTTATGCCTATGGCATTAGCCACTTCACTAGCGACTATAGTGATCACCGCTACCAGTGCTGCTTTTGCACATAAAAAAAATGGTAATATTCCATGGACTTTAGCGAAAATATTAATGTTATTTATTGCGTTAGGGGCATTATCGGGCGCTTTTATTGCCGATAAATTATCTAATGATAGTTTAACGGTTATTTTTTCTACGGCAGTTATTTTACTCGCCATCTATATGTTGCGTTCTATCGCTAAGCCTAAAGAGCGTCCAATGCCTAATAATAATGTTTTAAAAATATTAGGCGGATTTACTGGCGTGTTAGCAAGTTTAATGGGCATTAGTGGTGGAGCGATATTAATACCGTCGCTAACTTATTTTGGTGTACCACTTAGACATACTATAGGCGTAGCAACGGTATGTGGTATGACTGTCGCACTGTTTGGCTCTATTGGTTATGTGATCACGGGTTTACAACAACCGCATTTACCACAATGGAGTTTAGGGTACATATACTTGCCCGCCTTGTTAGGCTTGGTTACTAGTTCGTCTTTTTTAGCTAAATATGGCGTTAGTGTTGCTAAAGAACTTCCCGTAAAAACCTTAAAGAAATTTTTCGCCTTATTTTTAATTATTGTCGCTATCAAAATGATGCTGGTATAAAATAATCAGCCTTGTCAAATATAAAAAGATCATCAATAAATGATCCTAAACAATTACAATAAAATGGATACTTAATGAGTACAGCAAGCGCTTCGCAATTTTTACAATTTCCACAGATTGATCCCATTATATTTAGTATTGGTCCTATTGCTTTACGTTGGTATGGCATGATGTATTTAATTGGCTTTATTGCCGCCATGTATATTGCCAATAAAGCCGCTGATAAGAGCCAAGGACAGTGGACACGTGATCAAGTGAGTGATTTACTTTTTTATGGCTTTTTAGGGGTTATTTTAGGTGGTCGTATTGGTTATGTGCTGTTTTATCAATTTGATTATTTTTTAGTTGAACCAAGCTATTTATTTAAAATATGGCAAGGTGGTATGTCATTTCATGGTGGTTTACTTGGTGTTATTACCGCAATATTTATCTTTGCTCACCGTGAAAAGAAAAACTTTTTACAAGTTGCTGATTTTGTCGCTCCATTAGTGCCTATTGGGTTAGGAATGGGGCGCTTAGGAAACTTTATAAATGCTGAGCTTTGGGGACGTCAAACCGATGTGCCATGGGCAATGGTCTTTCCAACAGATAAATTACAATTACCGCGTCATCCGTCACAACTTTATGAATTTTTGCTTGAAGGTGTGCTGTTGTTTATTATCGTTTACGGTGTGAGTCGTAAACCTCGTCCATTAGGTTTAGTGTCTGGTCTGTTTTTAATTTGTTATGGTTTATTTAGAATGATTGTTGAGTTTTTCCGTGAACCTGATGCGCAACTAGGCTATTACTTTAGCTTTATTTCAATGGGACAAATGTTAAGTTTACCTATGGTTATTGGCGGCATTATCTTAATTTACTGGGGTTATACTCATCAAGAAAATACAGCCATTAAAGAGCCAGCAAAAGCCACTATAAAGAATAAAGGAAAAAAATAATGCGTGCTTATTTAGATTTATGTCAACGTATTGTTGAACAAGGAGCTTGGGTCGAAAACAAACGCACAGGTAAGCGTTGTTTAACGGTGATTAATGCTGATTTAGCCTATAATGTCGGTGCGAATGAGTTTCCTATGATCACCACGCGTAAAAGTTTTTTTAAATCGGCTATTGCTGAGTTTTTAGGTTATATTCGTGGCTATGATAATGCCGCAGATTTTCGTAAATTAGGTACCAAAACGTGGGATGCCAATGCTAACTTAAATCAAGCATGGCTTAATAACCCTCACCGTAAAGGTGAAGATGATATGGGGCGTGTTTATGGGGTACAAGGTCGTGCTTGGGCGGCACCTGATGGCAGTCATATTGATCAACTAAAAAAAATTGTTGATAACCTTAAAAATGGCATTGATGATCGTGCTGAGATCTTAACCTTTTACAATCCTGGTGAGTTTGAACTAGGTTGTTTACGCCCTTGTATGCATACTCACAATTTTTCATTATTGGGCGATACCTTATATTTAACCAGTTATCAACGCTCTTGTGATGTGCCATTAGGTTTAAATTTTAATCAGGTTCAAGTGTTTTTCTTTTTAGCCATTATGGCGCAAATTACGGGGCATAAAGCTGGTATGGCGTATCATAAAATTGTTAATGCTCATATTTATGAAGATCAACTACCTTTAATGAAAGAAGTGCAACTTAAGCGAGAACCTTTGCCATTACCTAAATTGATTATTAATCCAGAGATTAAATCGTTAGAAGATTTAGAAACTTGGGTAACGATGGATGATTTTAAAGTCGAAGGTTATCAATGCCATGAAGCGATTAAATATCCGTTTGCAGTATAATTGATACTTTAAAAGCTCAATTAAAAATTTGTAATACGTCAGAACAATATTTTAAAAAGGAAGTCATGTGAATAAAATAGTTAAATTTTTAATTTTAGCCGTATTAGCGTTTGCAGCTATTAGCTCATACAGTTATGGAAACTCGACAGGAATGTTTGTTTTTATCATTTTAGGGTTCATTTTTGAAGGCTTGTTTTGGACAGGTCTAATTGGTAAAAAACATAGTCCCAAATAAGCTACTGTAAATAATTGCCTTAATAGCGAATGCCGCCTTTTTAAGTTTTTTTGCGCTAAATACTAAAATCACTATAACAATGTATGCTATAGCACTACCTTGGCATTATTTGTTATAGCTTTTTTTAGGCCAAGTAATAATAAAACACACGCCATTTTCACTGTCAGTTTTTGTCATAACAATATCTCCGTGTAGGGCTTCATGTATAATATTATGAATGCCAAATAGCCCCAAACCTTTGCCTTGTCCTCGTGCAGAGGTATAAAAGGGGTCAAATATCTTATCTAAATTATCTCCTTGTATGCCACAACCATTATCTTTATAAATCAGTTGATAGTGATCTTTTTGCTCTGAAAATGTTATCTCTATTAATCCATTTTCCATCTCATGAAAAGCATGACGAATGCTGTTTTCTATAAGGGTTAGAATTATACGATTAAAGATGTTTTTATACGTTTTTATCGTTATATCATGGCAATAAATTTTTATTGTGTGACCATGTTTTTTGTACAAATCTTTATGAATTGAGGTGATGTCGTACAGGTAATCTTTAAAGTTAAAATGGGTTGCCTTGTACTCACTACTACTTGCTGAAATATAGCGAAAGTCCTTTATTAGTTCTGCAACTCTATTAAGGTTTTCTGAGACTAAATCTGATGATTGGCTAATATGGTCTAAATATTTTTTGAAAAAACTTCTGCTAATTTTATTATTATTAAATGCTTGTTGTAATTCAAAGGTTTTTTCATGTATTAACGAGTTTGCTGTAATTGCAATCCCTGCTGGCGTATTTATTTCGTGAGCGATACCTGTCACCAATGTGGCTAAAGAGGCCAGTTTTTTGGCTTCAATAATTTTTTGTTGAGCCTCTTGTAGATCAATAATTTTTTCTTTTAATTCTTTGGCTGTATTATTTAACTCAATATTACTTTGTTGTAGTTTCTCTGCGGCGAGTATTCCTGGTCTTATAAAGTTTTTTCTAATGTAATAAAAGCCTATTAGCGATGAAAAAATAGAGAGTAAAAAGAATAGGTTGTAATAGCGAGTTTTCGTTAGTGTTTCTGATAGTAGTTTTTCTTTTGATATTAATGAAACAAACCTCCAAGGAACATTTTTAAAATATTTTTGAGTGATAATAAATTTACTTTTTCCGCCTTTTTTTATTAATAAATCATCAAATAAAATTAAATCATCATTTTTTTTATAATTAACATGATAACCAGCAATAACATAACCTCTTGGCGATATAATGTAATTGTTTTCAACTGAACTATTATTTTTATCTATATAGT
>WGGB01000135.1 GCA_015491935.1 Alteromonadaceae bacterium | reverse complement strand
GAGATTTTGGAATTCAGTAACGTTATTCGAATTTACTAAAGAAAGAGCAGTAGAAAGTTGCATAAAAAAAAATCCAGTGATATCAATCACTGGATTTTGATCTCATTAGCAAATTAATCAAGCAATAAATTGCTTAACTGATCGGCATTACTCAATTGAGGGCTTTTTTTGAATTTAAAAATGAAAAAACTTATCTAATAAGACCTAGATTTCGGTCATCTACAGCTTCTCGCCAACCTCCGAGCCATTGTGATCTCGCGTTGGTATTTTGATATGGACAATTTTCTTTTGCTCTTCCAGCTGCTCCTGCTTGATAACCATGTGAATGCGCTCTATCTAAACGATCTCTTTTTTGTCTTTTCATCGATGAATCTCCAAAATTAATTGAATTACCTATATTTACATTTACTATATTTCACATTAACACTATGAAATATATTAATAAAATATGATAAATAAGAATAAAAGCGGCCAACAAAACAATAACATTTATTAGACTGTTATTTTATTGCTGACAGTTCATTTAAAAACAATTTTTAGATCAATACAAGTAATAAAAAGTGAATAAATGTTCAATATTGTTACGAGTTGTTAAAAGAAATCAGTTTAATAATAGCTCTATTAAACTTTTAGTTATAAAACAACTTGCTAGTATTTTTACTTTATAATGAGAAAATATAGAAGTGTAATTTTTTAGAAAAAAAGAATTTATAAATAATTAATGGCGTGAATTTTGACTAATTTCAATTTGATTAAATTTTAGATTAAATAAAACCATCAATTATTCTTTTAATAATGGCTTTAACATTGTTTCTAAACCATTAAGTTTAACTTCATACATCAATGCCAATTGTTGTCCTAATTTCCCTTCTGGGAAGCCTTTTTTATAAAACCAAACTAAATAAGGTTCTGGCAATTGTAATAACTTACGACCCGCATATTTACCAAAGGGCATTTCTTGGTTGATCGCTGCCAACAAAAAATCACTATCGGCTATATTTAAAGGTGTATTGATTATATTATGTGTATTTTTCATTTTAGCGCTTATCTATTCTTTAGGTTTTTTCTGTAATTTACGTTGTAAGGTACGACGATGCATAGATAACTGCCTTGCGGTTGCCGAAATATTCCCTTTATTAAACTTGAGCACTTGCTGAATATGCTGCCATTCCACCTGCTCTGTCGATAATGTAGTATCTTCAACATCAACATTTATTTCAACATCTGACATAACACAGCTATCAGTGGTTGTTGCCTTTATTGCTGTTAATAACGTTTTAGTATCTATTGGTTTTGCTAAATAATCATCCGCACCTAATTTAATCGCATCGACAGCCGTAGCAATACTAGCAAAACCCGTTAATAATAAAATTTTACTTTGAGGTAATAAACTACGTAGCGGTTTAATTAAATTCAAGCCACTTTCATCACCTAATTTCATATCTAGCAGCACAATTGTCGGTCTCATTTTTCGCGCCAATAGTAAGGCTTGATTGCTATCCGATGCGTGATCACAACAATAGCTATATTTTGTTAAACGCCGTATTAAACTATTAGCAAAAGCAAGATCATCTTCAATAATGAGTAAGTTATTATTTTTATTAGTTATCATTAATACGCTCTAATTACGTAGTTGTTAAAGGTAATAATAACGACACTAACGCGCCGCCATCAGGATGATTAGTTAAGGTTAACTTACCACCTAAGCGTTCTAAGCTAGCATGACTTAAAAAAACCGCCATACCTAAGCCTTGATCGCTCTCAACGGGTTCAACCCCTAAACGAGTTAATTTATTTGCCGTAAAACCACTACCATAATCTCTAATGGTTAATAAACAATATGTTTTATTCATTTCTACAGACAACACTAATTTTTGACTATGATTAGCTTTACTTGCTCGTACCCCATTATTTAATAAATTTAAAATGGCAGGCAATAATGCGCCGTCAGCAATAACTTGTGCTGATTTTTCACCAACAAAGTTAACTTGCAAATTTATATCAGGGTAATTTAATTGAGTATAGTCTTGCAGTTGCTGCAAGATATTTTGCATTGTAATGGGTTTAGCTACTTGGTTTTTAATATCAAATGTTTGCTGTCTAAAATCATGTAAGCTTTGTCCACAACGCTGTAATTGAATTTTCAAATCATTAACTATGTCATTATTTTCATCATCATCAGCTAATTCATCAACCAGTAATTGTGCTGTAGCCAAAGGCGTTGCTAATTGATGAGTCACTTGTGCTGAGGCGATACCCAAAGCAATGATTTTTTCTTGTTTCAATTGCTCTTCACGATACTTGGCAATGGCTAACTCTTTTTCATTAATCGAGCGTGCTAGCCTTGCAACCACTAAGGCAACCACTAAAGTCGAAAATAAAAAATTAACCCACATTCCAATAAAGTGACCTTGCATATTACCGTGTATCATGTGCATAGGCATTAACCACAACATAAAGCTATATGAACTAACAGCAAGCACAGCCGTTATAACTAGCATCCATAATGGTAATGTTACCGCCGCAATAGCAATAGGAATGAGTAATAAAGACACAAACGCATTGGTCGCTCCACCGCTGAAATACAATAATAATGACAGAAAAAATACATCAGCAAGTACTTGGATAAACAATGCTACTTTATTGATTTTTTGCTTTTTCCGATAATATAAATAACAAGCGATAGTAAAGATAATTTCTACGCTGATAATAAAAAATAACGACTGCAATGGTAAAGAATAATCAAACCCTTGATTAACCAACACAATAACAACTAATTGAATAATAATAGCCACGCTACGTAAACTAAGCATGGTAGACATTTGATTTTGTGTTTTAAAAAAACTTTTCATAATTATTTTACTTATTATCTTAATTTTCACAAAAGACGTATAGACATCCAAACGTCCATGCATTATTATTCATGCAACTTGTTAGTAATTTTATCTTAATAGCTGCGTTCTTATTTGATCTTAAGCGTTAATTTAGATAATTAATCGAATTGGCATAAAATCAATGAATAACAGCTTTATTAACAGAAAGATAAACTAACAAATAATGAAATAATAACAGATGAAGATAACAATATGGCAATAGATAAAATAACATTAGGTAGCGGCTGTTTTTGGTGTATTGAAAACATTTTTAAGCGAGTTAAAGGTGTACAAACAGTAAAGAGTGGTTACTCTGCAGGCGATAATATAAATCCAAGTTATGAAGAGGTTATAACTGGCACAACTAACCATGCAGAAGTCATTGAAATAGATTTTAATAGCGATGTAATTAGCCTTGATACCTTACTCACCATATTTTTTGGTATTCATGATCCCACAACATTAAATCGACAAGGTAATGACAGTGGCAGTCAATATCGTTCAATAATTTTGTATCGTGATGAACAACAAAAACAAATTAGCGAACAAAAGATTGCTGAATTATCAAATGCTGATTACTTAAATGATAAAGAAGAAAACAACATAGTTACTGAACTAAAACGGTTTGAACAATTCTATAGTGCTGAAAGTTATCATGATGATTACTATGATAATAATCCTGACAATCAATATTGCCAATTAGTGGTAGCGAGAAAAATTCAAAAATTTTTAGCCAATTTTAGTCATTTATTAAAAGAGGAATAAAGGTAGCCGCCAATCTCCCTTTATTCCTGTTTCATTATTTTTGTCGAATACCTTCTATATTAAGCTCTAAAATTACCTGTGTTGACGCTGGGCCTAAATTGTAATTAATAGCAAAGTCTTTCAAGCTAAGCAACAACAGTTACCTTCATGGTTAGTATGGGAATTAAAAGGCTAATCCTAGCAAAGTACAAATGAAAATATAAATGCAAAATACTAAGAGAAAACAAATGAATAACGAACAATATACTGATTTTTATCCCGAAATTGAGCCTTATAATACTTTTTTACTTGCCGTAGACCAGCAACATCAACTTTATGTAGAGCAATGCGGCAACCCTAATGGTCAGCCTGTATTGTTTGTTCATGGTGGTCCTGGTGGTGGCTGTTCAACCAATGATCGGCGCTTTTTTGATGCAGAAAAATATCGTATTATTTTATTTGATCAACGTGGCTGTGGACGCTCATTGCCTCACGGTTGTTTAGACAAGAACACCACCCAAGATCTTGTTAGCGACATTGAAAAAATACGTACACATTTAGTCATTTATACTTGGCACGTATTCGGTGGTTCATGGGGTTCTACTTTATCGTTAGTCTATGCGCAAACTCATCCTGAGGTAGTAAAAAGTTTAGTCTTACGCGGTATTTGGCTTGCCCGTCCACAAGATACTCAATGGACATTTGCTAATGGCGGCGCAACCCGTATTTATCCAGATTATTGGCAAGAATACTTAGACGCCTTGCCTGATGGAGAAAATCAGCACACCGTACAAGCGGCGTATAAAATTATGATCGGTGATGATAAAGAAGCAGCGATAAAAGTTGCTCGCGCATGGAATTTATGGGAAACCCGTTGCTGTACGTTATTACCCAATGAAGAATATCTTGCAGCGGCTTGTGATGATAAAAAAGCGTGGACTACCGCAAGACACGAAGCGCATTTTATGGCACACGATTGCTTTTTAACTGATAATCAAATACTGACAAATTGCGATAAAATTGCCGACATTCCTACCACTATAGTGCATGGTCGTTATGACATGGTTTGCCCGTTTGATAATGCATGGTTATTACATCAAAAATTGCCACAGTCTAAGTTAGTGATCAGCGCTTCAGCCAGTCATGCCTCGTCAGAGCCTGAAACCAAAAGTCATTTAATTGCGGCAACAAAGCAAATGTTAACGCTTAATCATTAAAAAAAATGTCACCACAGCGTTTAATTAATATTTATTTAAACGCTGTTGTTGCTTTTCAGCAATTTCAACCAGTGTTTCTAAGCGCACCATACGCTTATCTATGTCTTTTACATCACCACTTAATGAAGTAACTGAACTGTTTAAACGTTCCACCGCATCGGTGAGTTTTACGGTGTCTTTAAGAATATTAAAAAATTCTGCGCCTAAGCCCATGACTTATCCTTTTATGTTCTGATAATTTTTTCATTGTGAGTTATATTTTTAAACGTTACAGAAAGCGAGTCGTAGCAAACGGCCTACAAATCCCGTTATGATGAATCTTATAATGTAGGTTGTCCCGAGCAACGCGAGGCGCAACAGTACTGTAATAACGTTAACTATCAACTATTTATAGTTAACGTTGCCCGTGTATCTTCAACCACTTGCGTGGCTTGCTCAGTCATGGCAATGGCTTGGGTTAACCCTTTGCGTACTTCAGCTAATAATTCCACCATTTCAGGTGATTCAGCTAATATTTTATCTAATTGCTGTTCTTTCGATGGTTGTTTAAGTTTAATAACAATACAACCTTTATTGGCTTCTATTTCTACTTCACTATCTGCTGATAACCCCGCAGCAGCTAATGCTTTCATCGGTAAACGAACCGCAGAGCTATTGCCCCACTTTTGAATTTTCGCTAATGCATGCATAATTATCTCCTGCCCAAACGTTGTAAAATCAACTTTTAAAAAGTATCTACATAAGTAGATACTAGCATGATACTCATTAGTGTCAACAAATGTATCTACAAAAACAAAAACCTTAGCATTGAAAAATGCTAAGGTTTTTAAATCACTTACTTTATTTAAACTGAAAGCTTAGCCGTGACTTACATCTTCAAAATCGGCATCAATAACATCTTCACTATTTGATGCTGTTTGCCCATTCTGAACAGGTTCATTTGGCTGTTGAGCCTGCTGCTGTTGCGCTTGCATTAGCGCAGAGTACGCATCTTGCAATGTTTTTTGACGCATCTCAATCGCTTGCTTATCGTCACCATTAATGGCAAGTTTAAGCTGTTCAATTAAACCTTTTAGCTCTGT
>WGGB01000134.1 GCA_015491935.1 Alteromonadaceae bacterium | reverse complement strand
TATACGTCTAGCGGTATTGTTGCTGGTGGTAAATTATTTGAAAGTTCTTTTGGTTTAAATTATGAGTTGGGTTTGTATGTTACGGCTGGAGTTGTGGTTGCTTATACCTTATTTGGTGGCTTTTTAGCGGTAAGTTTAACTGACTTTGTGCAAGGCTGTATTATGTTTATCGCCTTAATATTAGTGCCTGTTGTAGTTATCCAACAACTTGGTGGCATTGGTGAAATGACCAAAACAGTTGCCTCGGTAAACCCAAATTTACTTAATATTTTCAATGGAGTGAGTTTTATTAGTATATTGTCAGCAATGGCATGGGGTTTAGGTTATTTTGGTCAACCTCATATTATTGTGCGTTTTATGGCAATACGTAGCGTTAAAAATATGCCAACCGCGCGGCGAATTGGTATGAGTTGGATGTTAGTCACCTTAATTGGTTCAACAGCAACAGGATTTGCTGGGGTTGCTTATGTAGCTAAAACGGGGCTAAAATTTGATGATGCGGAAACTATTTTTATTGTACTTTCACAAACCTTATTTAGCCCCTTAATTGCGGGGTTTTTATTGGCCGCTATTTTAGCCGCTATTATGAGTACGATATCTTCGCAACTATTAGTTACGTCTAGTTCATTAACGGGTGATTTTTATAAAGCTTTTTTAAATAAAGAAGCAAGTGAAAAGCAATTGGTCTTAGTCGGACGTATTTCCGTTTTGTTAGTTGCTTTAGTGGCAATTTATTTAGCCTACGATCGCAATAGTAGTATTTTAACTTTAGTCAGCAATGCGTGGGCTGGTTTTGGTGCGGCTTTTGGTCCTGTTGTTATTGCGAGTTTATATTGGAAAAAAATGAACCGAAATGGTGCATTAGCTGGCATGATCACTGGGGCATTAACGGTATTATTATGGATACACGCACCTTTTACCATAAATGGTCAGGCGCCAAGTGCAGTAATGTATGAAATAGTCCCTGGCTTTATTTTGTGTTCTTTAGCTATTTATTTGGTGAGTAATTTTACTGCGGATTCTTCATCTGAAGTATTTGATAAATATGATGAAATGTTAACACATCATAAATAATTTCATTTAGATTAGATTAAATTGTATTTATCAATAAAAATGCCACTTAATCTTAAGTGGCATTTTAATATCATTAATAAAAGAGCTGCTTAAGCTTTTGCTTGTTTTTTGTCAATATAACGGTTAACCAATCGTTCTAAAATATCGAGCGGTACGGCACCATTTTTAAGTACAACATCATGAAAATCACGCAAATCAAATTTATCACCTAAGGCTTTTTTCGCTTTTTCACGCAATGATAAAATTTTCATCATACTTATTTTATAAGATGTTGCTTGACCAGGGATAACAATGTAGCGCTCTATTTCAGCTGTAACATCACTTAATGCCATGCCTGTATTGGCTTTCATATAATCAATGGCTTGTTGGCGAGTCCAATGCTTAGCATAAATACCAGTATCAACCACTAAACGTACTACTCTATATAATTCAGCTTGGAGGCGATCAATATTATCAAGGGGATCTTTTTAAAAACCTAATTCCCATGCAGGTGTTCAGCATATAATGCCCAACCTTTTGGGGTGATCTAACCTCGAATGATCGCTTACGATGCAAATGGTATAGGGCGGTTTAAATTGTAATAAATTACTGTATTGTGTTGGGAGCCATTTTTTCAGGGAAATTAGAAGCTTTTGAAATATCATCCCAGGTCAGCATGCCAGAAATATCTGAAATACCAATTTTCTTATTAGCCTTTTTTACTACCAGGGCTATTGATGCATTATCGTAATGTAGTTTTGAATATACATTAATAACAGACATAGAATCCTCAACTCGGCTGAAATGGGTTTCACCAATAGAACTTAACTTTGTTTCGAGTTTACCCGTTTTTAACGCAGAGGCGAGGGTTGATGAAGAAACGAGAGCTGTGATTTCATCTTTATCGCATAAAATAACATGCGGATAGCTGCCTTTTTTTACAATATTTATGGGTAAGTTTTTCAGTGTGGTATTATTATCTAGAATGATGAAATAAGGCTTTATCACGTCAAGCAAACCAGACATTAAATACAAATGGTTTTGAAGCGATGTTGGCACAGAATGTCCCCTACGTACCAATTTAAGTGTATAGATATTAGGCATCAATAAAGCATGTCGTACGGTGTAAGCAATTGACACAGCGATGATTAATGGTACCAAAAGTCGATATTCATTAGTCATTTCAAGGATCATAACGACACCGGTAATTGCTGCGCCTGTACTGGCGCCTATCATGCAGGCCATACCTATAACTGCACTGCTGATTGGATCTGCTGCCAGTGGTGGATATATTTGATTGGCTATCATTGCTAATCCAGCTCCCAGTGCAGCGCCCATAAACAGAGCTGGAGAAAACACTCCTCCTGATGCACCAGAACCTAGAGTTAACGAAACAGCAATTAACTTGACAAATATCAGAAAAAACAACAAGCCAATTTCATTAATTTTACCATTCAGTATATCCTGAATTGTGGCGTAACCCACACCCTGAATATAATAGTGACCAAATTGTTGTAGCATAAAATACATCAAAACGCCTACTAACACCATACCAAACATGTGGCGTGTATAATAATTGCCAGGCATTCTGTCAAATAGATCTTCAAATAAATAGATTGAACGGGTATAGATCATAGCCAGAATACCTACGACCAACCCCAGCAAGGCATAAACAACATAATTTTCCAGAGACAGGTTGGTTGGTAATGACAAGTTGAGTGAGGGGATGATAAAAGAGGGGGTTGCGCCAAAGTATAACTGGCCAATATAGCTGGCCGTTGCAGTGGCAACCATCACCGGAACTAGAGTGCGGGTTCCGATCTCCACCATCATGATCTCTACAGCAAATATTATGCCGCCCATCGGCGTATTAAAGGTAGCGGCAATACCACCTCCAGCACCTGCAGCAATAAGCGTATTCCGTTGCCATAACGTAAGTTTTAACCATTGTGCCATGACTGAACCAAAAGTGGCTCCAATCTGGATAATGGGACCTTCACGACCCACAGACCCGCCTGAACCTATGGAAATAGAAGAGGCAATAGATTTTATAATAGCCACTTTGGGGTGAATAATGCCATGATTATAATTTATGGCATCGATAACTTCAGGAACACCATGGCCTTTTGCTTCTGGAGCAAAGTTTTTTACCAGGTATGCTACGATCAGCGCACCGAAAACGGGTACGGCAATAATTGCAATGCCCCAACTGCTTTGTGGCGTATGAAGCAAAGTGTTATAATCAAAACTCCAAAGTCCGTAGAACATCAGGTTATGGAAAAGCGCAATCAGTAAACGAAAAACTATGGCACCAAGACCTGCAATAATACCAACCAGTATAGCGTAAAAAATTAGTAACATATTCCACTGCTCCAGAACACTTTTTTCATTACAATAACATAAATGTTTTCATTACAATAACATAAATGTTTTCTCAACTTTTCATGAAAATTTTTAAAGATAGGCTCTAGTGCTTCACTGGGTATTTCATCCAATACATCACGAAGTTGATTATTACTTGGAATATTTTGAACATTAAAAATGTTTTTAAGGTTATTACGTTGTTGATTTTGCTCAAGACGTATTTGAAAGTGCAATAAAGAGGGG
>WGGB01000133.1 GCA_015491935.1 Alteromonadaceae bacterium | reverse complement strand
GGTGTTTTGACTTCTTTAGCCAATTCGTCGGCGAATGCTTGCATTTTTTCTTTGTTCATTGAAATACTCATTATTTAATCCTTTTTTAAATTATAAACAATTTGTATTTACACAGTTATTTTTACACCCTCCTTTTAAGTGAACCTTATATCTTCAATAGGTTTGGGTATAGAGGTTGTTATAAGTGATAGTTACTTATTAATTATCTTTAAATGCGCCTGTTACTTTAGCAATATATTGCAATGATTCCTCAATTTCAGCTGCATTTTTACCGACTGTATTCGCATTGTTTAAATTCTCTTCGCTTAAGTCACTTACTGTTACTATATTACGATTGATTTCTTCAGCTACCACGCCTTGTTCTTCTGCTGCGGTTGCAATTTGTGCTGAATAATCAGTAACTTCAGCCATCATTTGGCTAACTTTTTTCATTAAGGCACTTGATGATGAGGTTGAACTTTTACATTGCTCAGCATGTTTTATATTTTGAGCCATCATAATCGTCCAACTTTCAATAGTACTGATCATTGCACTCATTGAATCATTAATCTCTTTACTTGAGCTTTGTGTTCTAGTTGACAAAGATCTAACTTCATCGGCAACAACTGCAAATCCTCGTCCTTGTTCGCCAGCTCTCGCTGCTTCAATTGCCGCATTTAATGCGAGTAAATTCGTTTGTTCAGCAATACCATTAATTTCCTGCATCATGCCTGTCACTTTTGCTATTTCAGCTTTTAATTGTTCAGCAGATGCTGCAGTAGATTGAACTTCATCGGTTAGTATTTTAATACTCTGAGCACTTTCTTCTATTAAGCTTGTTGCCTGAGTAGATTTTTTTGATGTATCTTCAATTTTTGCTAAAGTTTCCGCTGAATTTTTGGCAATTTCAGTCGTTGTTATTGTCATTTCATTCATTGCGGTAGCAACTTGTGTCAGTTCAAATTTTTGCTGCTGACTACTTTCTAAAGCCTGTTTTGATGTCGCCATTAGTTTTTCACCAATAAGGTGTAAGTTTTGGCTTAAATCCATAAAACGACCAAGAATAGTTCGGCTTTTAGCTTTGGCTAAATTAAAGTGAAATTTAATGACGGAGGTAATGCCTTTACCTGTATATATAAAGCGACTAATACTATCAAAATTTTTCTGGAGTTCTCGTGCTAAATTTGGAGTCTCAAATAATTCTTCTTTAAAAAACAGAAGTAAACTAAATTGGGCAATAATAAAAATTGCAGCACTGATTAAATTCGATTGATATGTTAATAAAGCTGAAAATAACAGCATGAGTATAAAGGCAAACCACTTTTTACTTGAACTTTTGCTCTCGTTAATAGGGTTTTGTTTTCCTTGATTAATAGCTTGATAAATATGCTCAGCTTTTCGTTTTAAAGAATCATTAGGTTTAAATCTAACGGATTGATAACCAATTAATTGCTTATTTTCAATGAGAGGCGTTACATAAGCATCAACCCAATAATAACGACCATCTTTACAACGATTTTTTACCATTCCTTGCCACGAATCGCCTGCTTTTAAATGTTGCCATAAATCTTTAAATGCGGCAGAAGGCATATCAGGATGACGAACAATATTATGGTTTTTACCTATTAATTCATCATAGCTAAAACCAGAAACACGACAAAATGCTGGATTTACATAAGTGAGAACACCGCGGAGATCGGTTGTAGAAACAAGTTCTTCGTTGTCTTCAAATTGTATTTCTTCGTTAATTAATTGGTTGTTTCGTCTATTGCTTCTCATAAATCATTTATCAATTTTAGTAGGTTATTTAAACTGCAAATACCTTTCGAAAAGGACTATAAATGATAATGAATGCTATTGCTAATAACAAAAAGGTAAAAAAATCGTTTTCTTTTTGTTGTTTTTTTGTGGGTAGCTTGTTGTTTTTGTTGTTTAAGTTTAGTTAATTCAATAAATTAGTAAAATTTAGCGTACCTTTAATTAGAGCAATTACTCATATCCCTTTTGCATATATCCTATTGTTATAAGTTATGTTTTTTATTAATATGTTTTTTTGCGACATTATGTCGCAGGGCTATTAACCTTGATGCTGTTAGAATTCGCTTTCCTAATTTTACTAACAATAACAATATAAAATGAAACGACAACTAACTTTCAAACCTACACTCATTGCTTTATTGGTTGCAGCATCTTGTTCTGCCACAAGTGCAGAACAAATAAGTCCAAACAAAGGTACTTCCAAGGTAGATCTTGAACGTATTACCGTTACCGCTAACCGCAAAGAAAACGTTGATACTGACCTTGCTATGTCTGTACAGAGTATTAATAAAGAAGAATTATCGCTTGATAATGGTCAGCATGTAGCTGAGTCTTTAAATAGTATTTCTGGTGTACTAATTGACCAGCTTTCAGGTGGGCAAGGGCATAAAACATCAATTCGTATGCCCATTAATACCAGTGGCTATTATTTATATTTACAAGATAATATTCCGTTACAGTCGCCTGCTTTTTTTAATCATAATGCCTTATGGTGGTCAAGCTTTAATACCAATGTAGAGCGTGTTGAAGTATTAAAAGGTGCAGGCACAGCTCTTTATGGGTCAGGTGCGGTGGCGGCTACCATTAATATTTTGTCTGAAAATATAGCTGAACAAGCTAGCACTAGCTTAGGGGGAACTTTAGGCGAGTATGATTATGGCAAGGTACAAATGAGTCATAGTGAAAAAACGTCTAAAGAGCAGGGATATCGCATTTCATCTTCTTATTTAACCAATAATGGCTGGCGTGATCATACTGGCTCTGAGCGTTTTGAAGTTAATTTTCGCCATGAATATGAACTCTCAGCTAATGAACGTTTAGTAACTTTATTTGTTGCTTCAGATCTTAAACAAGAAATGGCAGGGCGTTTAACAGAAGATCTTTATAAAAATGATAAAACTAATTCGGGTTTATCCGATGAAGTTTTAGCCAGTGATCCTTTGCGTAAAAGCAAATATGCGCGCTTATCAACACAATGGGATAAATTTAGTGGTGACAACTATTATTCATTAATTCCTTATGTACGCTATCGTAGTAATGATTATACTGCTACATGGAATCTTAATATGCCGAAAGTAGAGTCGAAAGTAAAAACTATTGGTTTATTAGGCTTGGCTAATTTTGAACATGGTATTGATACCGAAACTACGATGGGTATGGATATTGAGTTGAGTGAAGGCGATCAACTTTCATATCAGCCGTTTGATTATACTACGACAGGTTGGAATGCCGATACTTATGTAAAAGGTGAAAGATTTTATGATGATACCGTCAAATACACCAGTGTTGCGCCTTATTTTCAGCATAAACGTCCATTAGCTGATAACTTAATTTTAACCGTAGGCGCACGTTATGATTATGCTAATTATAACTATAACAATCACCTTGGTATCTATGGTGATATAGGTCACGGTAAATTAAGTTTGCATGACCGTTCAGATAATTTTAATCATTTTAGCCCAAAAGCGAGTTTAAATTATCATTTAACTGATCACAGCAGTACTTATTTACGTTACGCCAATAGTTTTAGAATACCAACCGCAGGTAGCTTATATCATTTAAGTACTAAATATTCAGAAAATTTAAAAAGCTTAAAACCAGAAGTATCAGATACATATGAGCTAGGTTATAAAGCAAATTTTGATACTTTTACCCTTGATACTGCTATTTACTATATGGATGTATCTGACGGTATTGTCAGTAAGTATGATGATAACGGGCAACGCTATTTAACTAATGCTTCTCGCGTAATTCATAAAGGTTTTGAGGTTGCTACTAATTGGCAAATAAGCAATGAATTTAATCTTAGCGTTGCTTACAGTAAATCAAAACATGAATTTGATGAAGATGGTAATTATTCAGGTAAAGAAATGAAAATGGCACCTGATTATATTGCTAATGTGCGTCTTCGCTATACGCCTGCTGCATTTCTTGGTTTTTCAAGTATGTTAGAGATGCAGTCAATTGGTCAATATTGGATGGATGACGAGAACAGTCAAGATGCAGAGGGCAATGATCGTATTTATGGCGGTTATACTATTTTAAATTTAAAAGCACGTTATAAAGTAAATTCTAAATTGTCTTTTAATGCCAGAATATTAAATTTAACGGATAAAGCATACGCACAAGAAGCTGAATATCGTTATCGTAAAGTGTCATTATCACCAGGCTCACCACGAACTTTGTATGTTGGTTTGAATTATCAATGGTAAAAACATCAACGATAAAAATATAAAACGAGTACGCCGCTTACTAATAAAGTAAGCGGCTTTATTTTAAGTTTAATAATAATAGTGAATTAGCATGATAAAAATCCCACAACAACTAACCCTTATTTTGTCGATAATAGTACTATTAAATAGCACTGTTTATGCACAAGCGCATGACCATAAAATGATGATGGTAGAGTCAAAAGCGAATAGTTGTAAAACAAATGATATTATTTGTGCAAAAACTGTAACTAGTGCTTTTGCACCTAATGGTGATTTATGGCGCGTATGGGCACTTAATCAAGGTTTGTATTATCAAATATCAACCGATAACGGTATGAATTTTTCCGATGTGGTTAGGGTTAACATTGCAGCTGAAAAGATATCAGCACGCAATGAGAATCGCCCTAAAATTGCCTTTGATAATTTAGGTGGTGTTTATCTTTCATGGGCAATGCCTCGCGAAAAAAAATATACAGCAGATGTACGTTTTAGTTATTCAGCCGATTATGGCAAAAACTTTTCAAAACCTATCACCATTAATGATGACAATTTATTGGCAGGGCATAGTTTTAATGAAATGTTAGTGAAAGCTAATGGTGAAGTGAACTTAGTATGGCTTGATAGCCGACACTCCTATTTAAAGCGAATGAAAGGTGAGAAGTCTACTGGTTCATCACTGTATTTTGCTAAAGCAAATCCTCGTAATAACGATTGGAAATTTACTAATAAAGCATTGGCGCAAAGCACCTGTGTTTGTTGTCGTATCACCATGGACTTTAATAAAAAAGATCATTTAGCCATTATGTGGCGTCATATTTACGGTGATAATATTCGCGATTTTGCCATGGTTACACTCGATGAAAAGCAAGTTAAACCTTATAGAGTTACCTATGATCACTGGTATATTAATGGTTGTCCGCATCAAGGTGCAAGTTTAAGTGTTGATACTAACAATCGTTATCATATGGTTTGGTTTAATCAAGGAGATAAAGGCAAAGGTATTTTTTATGCTTATTCAGATAACCAAGGAAAAACATTAAGTAAACCCTTGTCTATTGGACAATTATCAGCACAAGCTGCACACCCTTATTTACATCATAATGGTAAAGTACTTGATATTGTTTGGACAGAATTTGATGGTTTAACACACCAATTATGGCATCAGCGTTCAACAGATAATGGTGAAACATTTACCCTCGCAAAAGTATTAGCTGAAAGTAATAAAGGCTCTGATCGACCTTTTATTGTTGAATCAAAAGGTAAAAACTATGTTTCATGGCACCAACCTAAACAAGGTCATTGGGTTTATAAGCTATGAATATTTTAAAAATACTCTTGGTATGTTTTTATTTTATTAGTGTGAATGCAAGTGGTGAATATTTTCAAGCCTTCAGTAAGGAAGCGCTATTAAAACAGCAGCATGAAAATAAAGGCAAGCGTTGGTTAATGTTATTGTGGTCAGTTGACTGCCCACCTTGTTATAAAGAATTGGCATTGCTTCGTGATTTACGTAAACAATATGATTTATGGCCGATTATTATTATTAACACCGATGATAATGATGATATTAGCGAAGAACGAGCACAAGTTATTAAGCAATTTAAGCTTGATGACTTATTAAATTTATATTTTGTTGATAGCCAAGGGGCTTATAACCGTTACAGTATAGATCCTCATTGGCATGGCGAATTACCCCGCAGTTATTTTATTGATGAACAAGGAAAAGTTATGGGGCAAAGTGGTTTACTTAATAAAAAATTATTACTGGCATGGTTGAAAAAGTAACTCAAATACAGAGTTGATTGAGTTCATTCTTTCTCTGCGATAATTAAAATAGATTTATTAGTTAGTAAATTTATTTTTCTAATAGCTCTATTCTTATTCACATCACATATTTTTCATTAATAGTAAAATATGTGATGTTGAATAAAGTACTTTTATGCTTTGTCTTAAAAATAGTTGATAGTGATTGTGTATTATTCTTTATAGTGCATACAGATGAGTTAGAGATTTTATTATTTCTTTACTATCTATAACAAAAGAATAACTAGCACTAAATTTATGATCCAGTGCTAAAAGTAATAACGAGTAGCTTTTATTTTGCGATAGTTGCTTTTTCTGTTGTCGTCTTCGTTGCTTTTTTTGATGCAGTCTTCTTTACCGCTTTTTTAGCGGGTGTTTTTTTTGTTTGTAAACTCGTCATACTTACATTATTGTTTAATGAAATAATTTTAGTTTGACTAATTTTATGACGATAGATCTCACGCAAATAGTGGATTGCGCCTTTTACACATTCAACATCAAGGCGAATATCATTAATAGAGGTGAATTTTTTACTGTCTCTAATAAGCTCACGATATTTTTTCTCGTACATAGGTTTTATGGCATACCAATTGGTATCAAGAATTTTAGCGGGGTTTTCATGCTGAAGAAGCATTTCTTCTAACTCACTTTCGTCAAATTCATCTTCTTGAATAAACCGAACAATGGCTTTGTCTAAGGTATCATCAAAACGATATTCATCTTTGGCAAAACAGCGTTTAATATAAGCAACAATAAGAGTTAAAAAATCATCACTTAAACAAGGGCTTTTAGCAATAAGTGTGGTTAATGATAAATTAGCTGATGCGCCAATAACTAAGGCATAGCGTTTTAATGTGGTGTTAGGAAATAGACTATTTAAGTGCATTTTCAGTCTGTTTAAGTCCATGTAGGATAATTTGTAATCTTTGGGTAATGAAATAATAGAAACAATAGAGGAGCAGTTTTTGAAAAAATGTAAGTCTTTTAAATGATCAGAATTATAGTGACTGTTTTTATATTTAGTAAGCGCTTCACGGTAAGATGTTGATTTTATTGGTAGTAGGCTAATACCTTCAATAGCGTGGGTTTGATCATTAAAATGTGGTAAATCAATCGATCTAAAAAATAAATCGTCAATGTCTAAATACTCTTGTTCACCAGTAAAAAGTTTAGCTTTATCTTTATCACCAGTGGGAGAATCGAGTACCACAGATTCGGCATAGGCAATAGCAACAGGTCCAGCTAAGCTCATAAATAGGTCATTAGCATCAAGTCTTATGGTTTCACCAATATCAATTCCTGCGCGTCTAAAGTAATTTTCATCATAATCAGTTGTTACGGCTTGGGCGGTTAAAATATTGAATATTTGTTGACTAATATATTGATTAGCGTGGGTTTCCATTGAATTAACGTCAATATATTTAGTGGTGCCGTCCACATCACTTTGTTCGGCATAACGCATAATGTCATTAGAAATCAACATCATTGCATTCCATGGGCGAATACGTTGCATTACATTTTCTAAAGTACTGTCATCATCATCAACATTGTAAGAAAAATTCCATTCTTCGGATAAATATTTGCATAATAATCGTCCTGAGTTAATGTGCAGTGCTTCTGACATGGCAACACGAGGATCATTAATATTGGGTAAAATACAAATACCACTAGTAAAAATAGGCTCAAAAACAAATGATTGATTTTGAACTTCTTTTTCAGTATTTATATTAAAGGTTTTACTCATATAAGAGTGTTGCTGAGCAAGGCCAAATTCAGATCCCATGCCCGATCCTGTACCACCGCCAGCACTAAATATATAGAAATATAAGCGTGATTGATTCGCTTTAATACCACATGAGTCGATAAGGTAAGAATGAATAAATTTCCAATCTTGATTGCTAAAGTGTTCAGTATCTTTATTGAGGATCATTTTAGCTAAATATTGCCCTAAAATAGGCGTATTGCCTGAACCACCCGCATGAACTTCTGATAAGTCCATTATTTTTAACTTGTTATATTCATTAAGAAAATTATTTTCAAAGCCTTTTGAAGAAAAGCGGATCCGACCTGCTATATCTTTAAATAAAGCTAAATTGAGTCATTTTATTTTGGTAAAACAACTCAATTTAACTGTATGTTAACCATGCATTTTTAAAAATTTAGCAAGTAAATCATCTTCGCTTTCTACATGGTCTGCATCAGGCTTTACGCAATCAATAGGACAAACACTCACACAAGTTGGTTTGTCATAATGGCCTACGCACTCTGTGCATTTGTTGGGATCTATTTCATAAATTTCATCACCAAGGGTGATTGCACCATTTGGGCATTCAGGATCACACATATCACAATTGATACAGCTATCTAAAATTTTTAATGCCATAGTGGTTGTGCTTATTTATCCGCTTGATTTTGGGCAAAAGGGTGGCGAGTTGTACCACCTTCATCAAGATAACGCATTATAATACCAAAGGCTAAATCGAATTCGGTATCAAGTTCTATATCTACAATATAACCTGAACCTTTTGCATCTGTGATCTCTTCGCCTTTTTTGTCTAACATACGTGTTAGCGTAAAGTTTTTGTTACCACTTGGCGTCATAAGTTCAAGACGATCACCGACTAAAAATTTATTTTTCACATCAATTTTAATTAAGCCTGTATTTTCATCTCTACCAAGTACTTCACCGACAAATTGTTGGGAATCACTTTTTGAATAACCATAATCGTAGTTTTGGGTATCGCCAGCGCGATGGCGTTGTAAAAATCCTTCGGTATAACCACGATGAGCTAAATGCTCTAAGTCAGTCGCTAAATTAGGGTTATATTCTTTATTTTCACAAGCGTCATTAATAGCTTGTTTATAAATTTGTGCGGTACGAGCACAATAATAAAAAGATTTAGTACGACCTTCAATTTTTAATGAATGTACGCCCATTTTTACTAAGCGTTCAACGTGCTCAACGGCTCGTAAATCTTTAGAGTTCATTATGTAGGTGCCATGCTCATCTTCAAAAGCAGGCATATATTCACCTGGGCGACCTTGCTCTTGTAATAAAACTACTTCGTCAGTTGGTTGCTCTGTTTCTGTTTCAGCTTGTTCTTGTGGTTGAGGTGAATAGGTTTCAACTGGGTTTACGGCAATAATATCACCAGTGTCTGTTTCTTTCGCTTCGTGAGCATCATATTTCCAACGACAAGAGTTGGTGCAAGTACCTTGATTAGGATCACGTTTATTAATATAGCCAGATAATAAACAACGCCCAGAATAAGCCATGCAAAGCGCGCCGTGAACAAATATTTCAATTTCAATGGTTGGACATTTTTCTCGAATTTCTTCAATTTCATCAAGCGATAATTCACGCGATAAAATAACCCGTTCTATGCCTTGTTGCGCCCAAAAGTTAACGGTTGCCCAGTTAACCGCATTGGCTTGTACCGATAAATGAATAGCCATTTCAGGAAAGTTTTCGCGTACTAGCATGATTAAACCAGGATCAGACATGATCAAAGCATCAGGTTTTAGGGCAACAACAGGTGTTAAATCTTTAATAAAGGTTTTTAATTTACTATTATGTGGTGCTATATTGGTAACCACATAGAATTTTTTACCCAGTTCATGTGCTTCATTAATACCTATTTCTAGGTTTTCTAAATTAAATTCATTATTACGTACCCGTAATGAATATCTTGGCTGACCTGCATAAACTGCATCTGCTCCATAAGCAAAGGCGTAACGCATATTTTTTAAACTGCCAGCAGGCGAAAGAAGTTCAGGCTTAAACATAGTAATAAACTCAAATGATAATAATTCGTAAAGGGAGCGCATTTTAGCAAAAATTTTGCTGTAACGATAATAAAATAGCTAACAATAAAATATTGTTAGCTATTGGTGTGTTAAATTATTATTAAGCTATTGATTTTTAATGAATAATTAATTATTTCACTTCT
>WGGB01000132.1 GCA_015491935.1 Alteromonadaceae bacterium | reverse complement strand
ATATGCAAGCGCTTGATAAAAATAATACCGAGCAAGACTTTAAAAACCTACTTAAATATTTGTTATCGTTATAATATTTTTGTAGGTAGGTGTTGTAGGTCGACCCGAGCGCAACGAGGCTCGACAAATACTTAAGTTAAAACACTTCAATTACATACTTTAATTTAACCCTTAATAACGAATGTTATTAAGGGTTTTCTTTTGCCAAAATAATTTGTTTTGCGTCAATAAATTGTGATTTTTCAGCATTATTTAAATAACTGAGCTTACCTTCAATAATTAACTTATCACCAACGCTAGCTTTGTCTGCTAAGTATTGTGCTTGTTTTCCCCAAATATGCAGCGGACGCTCTAGGGTAAAGGTGTGCTTTTGCTGATTGTGAGCGCTAATGGTTTGCTGCGTAAAAGTTAAGGTGGCAGCAGCAAACACTTTATTATTTTCGGTAGTTTTCAGTGTGAAAGGTGTCATCAGTGTACCACTACAATGTAACTGATTGATTTCTTGGCTATACCCTTTATTAAATACTTGTACAAAAGTGGCGAGTAATAATTCTTTATGGGTATTTTTTTGGGTACTTAAATGCCCTTGAATTAACACTACTTGCCCTTTTTGCGCATGAATAAGCTGTTGCTCAACAATATCGCCAACCACTTTGACATTATGATAATTCGTCCACTCTTTGTAGCTATTCGTTATTTTATCGTACCAGCGACTATGGGTGGCAATGGTAATGTCAGCGATCGCTAATACGGGATTAGCTTGATAACGAATTTTAGGCTCACTCACCAAATTACCTGCTAAGGTAATGGAGCATAAATCAGGGCTGTGAAAGGTTTTGTCTACTGTTATCATATTGTGTTTTTATTAACTGTTTGAATTTATATTTATTTGTTTTTTGCTGCTTGCATCATAGCACGTAAATTGGCCACGCCAGCTTTGCCTTTTTGCTGTTTTTCTTCTTTACTTGGCGCTTTTTTATCGGTTTCCCAAATTAAATCGCTTTGTGGCAATTCATATAAAAAACGACTGGGTTCCGTACGAATTAATTCACCATATTGGCGGCGCTCTTTGGCGTAAGTAAATATTAACTCACGTTGAGCACGTGTGATACCTACATAAGCTAAACGGCGCTCTTCTTCTACATTATCTTCGTCAATACTACTTTGATGGGGCAATAAACCTTCTTCCATACCGATCATAAAAACAAAAGGAAATTCTAAACCTTTTGAGGCGTGCAAGGTCATTAATTGCACTTGATCGCTATTTTCTTCATCTTCGTTACGTTCCATCATATCACGCAAGGTTAAACGCGTGACCACTTGCGCTAATGTCATTGGCTCTTCAAGCTCTGAACCAGCGATCATTTGATCGACCCAACTAAATAATTCGGTGACATTTTTCATACGCATTTCAGCGGCTTTCGCGCTGGTGGAATTATCATAAAGATAATCTTCATAATTCATGGTACGAACCATAGTACGCAATACCGCGTTGGTATCGCCACGTACGGCGTTGTCGGCGGTTTCTACAATCCAACGGCTAAACATTTGCAACTTTTCTAACGCGCGGCCTGTGAGTGTTTGCTCTAACCCTAATTCAAAACTCGCGGCAAATAAGCTAATATGGCGCATATTGGCATAATTACCTAATTTTTCTAATGTTGCTGGACCTAATTCACGCTTAGGTACATTAACAATGCGTAAAAAAGCATTATCATCGTCAGGGTTCACCAATAAGCGTAAATACGCCATCATATCTTTAATTTCGGCACGTGAAAAAAACGAGGTGCCGCCACTAATTTTATAAGGAATGCGGTTGGTCATTAGCGTTTTTTCAAGTAAACGCGATTGATGATTACCGCGATATAAAATAGCGTATTGTTTATATTGGCTTTTATTTAAAAATCTATGGCCTATTAACTCACCAATAATACGTTCTACTTCATGTTCTTCATTTTTAGCGAGTACTACGCGTAATTCAACACCCTCATGGAGTTCACTAAACAGGGCTTTATCATAAACATGAGGATTATTAGCAATGAGTATATTGGCACATTTAAGAATGCGGCGACTAGAGCGGTAATTTTGCTCTAACTTTATCACTTTAAGTTGCGGGTAGTCTTGACCGAGCAAAACTAGGTTTTGCGGTTTTGCGCCACGCCACGAATAAATGGATTGATCATCATCACCTACCACAGTTAAGCGCGCTCGTTCACCCGCAATTAATTTAATTAATTCATATTGGCTAGCGTTAGTGTCTTGATATTCATCGACTAATAAGTATTGAATTTTGCTTTGCCAGCGTTGCCGTACCTCTGGGTAATTACGTAATAACAAGGTAGGAATTAAAATCAAATCATCAAAATCGAGCGCATTATAAGCGCGCATATGTTGTTGATAACGAGAATAAAATTCAGCAAACAATAAATGATTTTCATCATGGCCGGCACTATTGTCTTGTTTTAATAGTGTGTCTGGCAGTAAAAGGTCATTTTTCCAGTTAGAAATACGCATTTGTAACTGACTAAGTAATTCTTTATCACCGTCTAACTCTTCAAGGGTTAATTCTTTTAAGAGTGCTAATGAGTCTTGATCGTCAAATAGCGTAAAGTTGGGTTTATAACCGAGCGTTTTTATTTCACGGCGAACAATATCAAGCCCTAAGGAGTGAAATGTTGAGACCATTAAACCTCGGGTTAAATCTTTACCTAAGGTGCGACCAACACGATCTTTCATCTCGCGTGCGGCTTTATTGGTAAAAGTTACTGCGGCAATATTGCGCGCTTTGTAACCACATTGCTGAATTAAATAAGCAATTTTTTGACAAATAACCCCTGTTTTGCCACTACCTGCGCCTGCTAATACTAAGCAGGGACCGCTAACATATTTTTTAGCTTCATCTTGGCGTGGATTTAGTTTCATGGTTTTAGGTGATCAAAAATAAACAGGCGCTGATTTTACCTGTTTTTAATGATTGGCAAAACTGCTAAATGCTTTAAAATAGCGAATAAGAAAATTTTATAGGTAGAAAATAATGCTTAATGCTAAAAAAATTGAAGAAATAGCCAAACAAGTTACAGATGCCATACCTCCGAGTGTAAAAAATTTAGCCAACGATTTTGAAGAAAAAACCAAAACCGTATTACAGCGTAAATTGGCGCAACTTGATGTAGTAACGCGTGAAGAATTTGATGTGCAAACACAAGTGTTAATAAAAACCCGTGAAAAATTAGCCGCAATGGAAGCAAAAATTGCTGAACTTGAAGCAATGATGGCAGCGAAAGAAAGTTAACTGATTTTTTGTCGCGGCAGGAGAATATGCATCCTCTAATAAATCACATCCATGTCGCAGCAAGCGGCGACCTACAGGCGTTTGCCCGTTTTGTAGGTTGTCCCGAGCGTAGCGAGGCGCAACAAATAGAGCAACTCAAGACGCAACAATTTTTTTGTTATTTATTCTGCGGTACGTAACTGCAATATTTTATGTGCTCTGGCGATAAATATGCCGCTAAACGCACCATAAAGTATGCTAACAATAACCATAAATTCTGTGGTGGTTATTATTTTCGCTTCAGTTGCTAATAATGTACCGACAATGTATTTGGTTAAAAATATTCCCATTATCAACATTAAAGGCAACCAGCTGCCTTTTAATACAAACAATTGCTGTTCTTCAATATAACGTGCTTGAATAGCGATAAACTGTTTAACTAGCCAATAACTTACTGCCGCAGCCAAAAACCAAGTAAATAACGCACTTAGTTGTAAATTAAAAGTACGTAATTCCCCATTAATTGCCAGTGCAACCATAACAATAGGCAATATCACTAAGGTGTTTTTACTGATCATTCTATCTTTAGATTGACGATAACCTAATGCCACTAAACCAATAAATAAAGCAAAAACCCACGTTGGTGTATGGCTAATAATTTGTGTAAGCATAATAGTTTCTCGCTGTGAAAATATTTAAGATAGAAAAATATTATGCTTTAGCTGTGTTGTAAAACAGTGCCAAAAGTCATGTTTATTTGTTTATTTCTTTTTACTGTTTTCTGTAGCAGTAGATTCTTGATTAAATGAACTAGGTAATATTTCAACGCCCACCATTCTACCAAGCTTTATCATTATTGGAATGGTGATTGGCGAAAACGGTAATACCGCAAAAACACCGATGCCTAAGCCTTTAACTACATCGCCAAATTGCTGATTGGCAATTTTTATTTCTTCTTTAGAGGCTTGCCCTTGGGTATATTTACGATAAATACCGAGCATCGCTTTGGTTTCGGCTTTTTCTTGGC
Source organism: Alteromonadaceae bacterium (assembly GCA_015491935.1). GTDB lineage: Bacteria > Pseudomonadota > Gammaproteobacteria > Enterobacterales > Alteromonadaceae. The sequence continues at coordinate 16,731 of WGGB01000132.1, read as the reverse complement.
TAAGTGCAGTTTTGAGTAATAACATTTGTTGTTTTAAACGCACACTAAAACGCTTACGTTTAATACGTATAACTCTGATCGGGGCTTTGTGAATTAATAACCAAATTTTCATACAAGTGAGTGTGCCATAAATTTACATGCTTTGTATGAAAAACTTCGTATTTGCTTGTTGAGCCTATTGAATTAGCTTATTGAATTAGATAGAGCCACCTAGGCTAAGGTGGCTTACGGCTCATTGATTAATTTTATACTTTAATTGTTGCTTCAGTCATTAACACGGCATAACCACCCACACGAATGGTTAAATCATGACTTTTGTTGTTATCCATTTCAACAAAAAAGAAGCTTTTACGCGCTTCATTCGCACCGCGTTGAATGCCAAAAATATGGGTGCCTGTTTGTATATGCTCATGGCTACAAATATGGTTAGCAAACGCAGCAATAGCACCACCAATCGGTGGATCTTCATGATGCCCAATAGCGGGGCCTAATAAACGCGCATGAAAATCAGCAGGATTATCATCGGTATTATTAGCGAATAATAATATTTCTTGGGCGAGGGAACTTGGTGCTGATGAATTACTCCATGCGGCCTCATTAAATTTTGCTTCACGAATCGCGTTATAGGACATAATTGGCACAATCAAATACGGTACACCACAAGAGACAATTAAGGGTTTGTAATGATCAAAACCAATATCAGCAGGGCTTAGCGATAACATTGCTGCTAGTTCTTCATCGGTGGGAGTGTAATAGTCAATAGCCGCATGAGTGTTGTAAGTTTGTTGCACTAAACCAGCCGTGTCATCTGCTTTTTTACTGACATAAGTTTGGGTTTCATTGCTGTTGTCAGTGCTATTATTGATTGAAGTGGTTAAGAATGAAATGGGTGTATGTTGTTTAGTTAAAGGCACAAAGCCTTTCTCTGCTAAAACAAAGCTAGCGGCTAAAATAGTGTGCATACCCGCAGGTAATTCTTTTTGTGGTGAAAAAATGCGAATGCTTTTCTTATTTGCTGCGTCATCACAAGGAAATAAAAATACCGTGCTTGACGTACTTAGTTCACTGGCAAGTTGTTGCATTTGTGCTGTGCTTAAATCACTGGCATCAGTAAATACCGGAATAGGTACACCGTTAAATGCTTGCTCAGTAAAAACATCGGCAGTGTAATAACTATATTTTTTGCGGTTATTATTCATTTTTATTTTTCCTTATGCTTTTTTCTGCTGTTGTTTTGCTAGTGGCGAGAGGGCAAGTTCTACAGTGCTACCATTTAAACGCACGGCATAGCTATTTAGAAAAACACTTTCATCTTCAAGACATTGGCCAGAGCTTAATTCAAAATGCTGTTTGTATAACGGTGAGGCGACGACTATTTTATTATTTAAATCACCGACTATGCCACGCGAAATTATGTTGGCATGGCTAAATGGGCAATAGTTATCAACAGCAAATAATTGTTCTTCACCTGTTGGTGATATAATGCGAAAAATAGCAATTTGCTTTGCTTGTTCGTCTGCGGTATTTACTAATGCACAACAGCCCATGTTGGGTAAAATATCATCGAGTTGGCAAATACTTAACCAGTCGTCTTTATTAGCCGTCGTGTTTTTGTTTGTTTGAGTCATTTACACAGTCTCCGTGGCTAACTTTTCACTGGCAAGTGCAGGGCGAATTTGTTGGCGCTCAGTGGTGAAAATAATATTATCGTCTTGCGCTTTACTGTTCACAAAATGTGTAAAACGTTTTAATTTTTCTGGATCTTCAATGGTGGTTTTCCATTCACATTGATAGCTGTCGATAACATTGGCCATTTCACGTTCAAGTTCGCTGTTTAGCCCTAATTTGTCGTCAATAATAACGGATTTTAAATACTCTAAACCGCCTTCCATATTATCCATCCATACCGAGGTGCGTTGTAGGCGATCTGCGGTGCGAATGTAAAACATAAACAAGCGATCAATGTACTTTATTAAGGTAACGTCATCGAGATCCGCGGCGAATAAGTCGGCGTGGCGAGGTTTCATACCACCGTTACCACAAACATACATATTCCAACCATTTTCGGTGGCGATAATGCCTAAGTCTTTGCTTTGTGCTTCGGCACATTCACGGGTACAACCAGACACTGCCATTTTTAATTTATGTGGCGAACGTAATCCTTTGTAGCGATTTTCTAGTAGTATTGCCATCGCCATTGAGTCTTGTACGCCATAACGACACCAAGTAGAGCCAACACACGATTTAACCGTGCGTAGTGATTTACCATAAGCGTGACCCGTTTCAAAACCAGCGTCGACTAAAATTTTCCATATTGCGGGTAATTGTTCGCTACGCGCGCCAAATAAATCAACTCGTTGACCACCCGTAATTTTAGTATAAAGATTAAATTCTTTAGCAACTTTGCCTAATACAATGAGTTTTTCTGGTGTTATTTCACCACCTGCAACGCGTGGTACTACAGAATAAGTGCCATCTTTTTGCATGTTGCCCATGTAATAATCGTTGGTGTCTTGCAATCCATGCAATTTTTTATCAATGATGTGTTCATTCCAGCACGAAGCAAAAATAGAGGCAGCAGTGGGCTTACAAATATCACAACCTAATCCCATACCTGAAGTAGAGTCATGTTTGGCAAGTAATTCTTCAAAACTTTTAATTTTTTCAACGCGAATAATGTTGTACAAATCTTGGCGAGTGTAAGCAAAATGTTGACAGAGATCGGTATTAACCTCAACGCCATTTTTTTCAAGCTCGTTATTCAATACTTGCGTAACTAATGCCGTACAGCCGCCACAACCTGTCGCCGCTTTAGTGCAAGATTTTATTGCTGCCATATCACAAGCGCCCGCTTGTACAGCGTCTATTACATCGGCTTTACTAACGTTCATACATGAACATAACACCGCAGAATCAGGCAGTGCGTCAACCCCAATACCTGTTGAAGAACCATCAACACTCGGTAAAATTAAGCCTTCAGGTTCGCTCGGTAGTTCCATTTTATTAAGCATAAATTGCAACAATGAACCGTATTCAGCCGCATCACCAATTAATACTGCGCCAAGTAAGTATTTATCATCTTCACTGACGACTATTTTTTTATACACTTCTTCACGATCATTCACATAAGTGTAACTACGACAATTTGGTGTAGTACCATGCGCATCGCCAATAGAAGCAACATCAACCCCCATTAATTTAAGTTTGGTGCTCATATCGGCACCCGCAAATTCGCTTGTGCCTGTTTGCGTTAAATGATCAACCGCCGCTTGTGCCATGGCATTACCAGGGGCGATCAAACCATAAATTTTGTTATCCCAAAGAGCTACTTCACCAATAGCGTAAATATCGGCATCTGAGGTTAAACAGTTATTGTTGATCACTACGCCACCGCGCGCGCCCATGCCAAGTCCAGCTTGACGGGCTAATTCGTCACGTGGACGAATGCCCGCAGAAAATACAATAATATCGGTTTCTAATTCTTCACCATCGGCAAAACTCATTTTATGAACGGTACTGTCACCATCACCAATGTTTTGAGTATTTTTTTGCGTATGCACGCTAACGCCTAAATCTTGAATTTTTTTGCGTAGCATCTGACCGCCACCATCATCAATTTGCACCGCCATTAAGCGCGGTGCAAATTCAATAACATGGGTTTCTAAGTCTAAATTTTTTAACGCTTTTGCGGCTTCTAAACCGAGTAAGCCACCACCGATAACCGCACCAACTTTGCCTGTTTTGGCGGCGGCGGTGATTTTTTCTAAATCTTCAATGGTACGATAAACAAAAATATTGTCGCGTTGATGTCCTGGTACGGGCGGCACAAAGGGGAAAGATCCCGTGGCGAGAATTATTTTGTCGTAGCATACACTCACGCCATTTTCAGAAACAACCACTTTTTTGAAGCGGTCTATTTTTGTGACTTTATCGCCAGTATGTAGGGTAAAATTATTATTAGGATAAAAGCCATCACTAACCATATTAATGTCTTTAACATCTTGAGTTTTAAACCAACTAGTTAAATGCACACGATCGTAGGCAGGTATGGGTTCTTCACCAAATACCGTCACCTCGTAATCTTCACTCTTACCACTGTCAACCAAAGATTCTAAAAACTTATGACCCACAGGACCATTACCAATGACCACTAACTTAATTTTTGTACTCATATTTCACCGCTTATTTTCATGGTAGGCAATTTAAACTTATGCCTAATGAACAACTTTTAACTGATATGATAGGAGTATCGCAACTTGTGTACCAAGTAATGTAAAACACTTAAGTTGATGAAATTATTATTGTTTTGTTTTGGTGAAATGGTTGGTGTTTTTAAAGGTGCTTATTAAAAGTGCGGAAAAATAAGTTTTGCACAGCAAGAGTGCAAGTTGGCTTATGGTATATCACAACTTATAATTAATTTAATAAAGCGGCAATGAGCGCAATAAACAATAACAACGAAGTGGTTTGCCAAAATTTAACAGGGTTGCGTTGTAATAAGGGCTGTTGCTGATAAGCTTCAACCGCAGCAATATTCGGTGTGGTTAAATCGTTTAATAGTTCCGAATAAGTATCATAGCGATTCGTTACATCAGGAGCTGTGGCGTGCTGTAACATTAGGTCTAACCATAAAGGTAATTCAGACCGAAATTGTTTTATGCTGCGATATTGCCATAAAGCAAGGTTTTTTTGTTGCTGGCTTTGCGCAATTACTTGTTGCATATTGCTGTAAGAAAAGGGTTTAAATGGTAACTCACCACATAATAATTGATAGCAAATAACCCCTAATGAAAACAAATCACTCTGATAGGTCGCTTGCAGTGATATTAGCGTTTCTGGGGCAATATAATTTAAACTGCCTTGCGGAACAGTTTCAGCTAAGGTGTCTTGTTTTTCGGCTAAAGCAGCGACCCAAACAGTACCATAATCAATGAGTTTTATTTGCCCATTGGCATTAATCATAATATTGTCAGGATGTAAATCTCGATGTACTAATTCAAGCCGTTGAAAAGCGCGTAGAGCAGCAACAAGTTGTTTAACAATATCTCTGACTTGTTCAATCGTGGGCTTAGGATTATCGTGCATCCAGTCGGTTAAGGTCTGCCCGTCAATGTGTTCACATAAATGATAGAGAAATTGGCTATTATGCTCGGGTGCTTTTATGCTCATAACATTAGCGTGATCAATGCGCTCACCTACCCAAGCTTCACGAATAAAGCCTTGTAAGTAAATGCTGTCATCAGCAAAGTTTGCTGATGGGGCTTTTAATACTAAGGGCTGTTCTTGTTGCTCGTTTTTCACTAAATATAAATGTGAACGCGTGCTGGCGTGTAATACCTTTACTATTTGATAATTATCAATTTTTTGACCTACTTTTAAGGCAGGTGGAATAGCCTTACTTAACAGTTCTCGTTCAATTTCGTCTAGTTGCTTGGTAGGTAACTGATTAACACTAACCAGCAAGCAGCTAACATTATCGTCGCTACCTGCGGCAAGTGCTTGCTCGACAATAGTTTTACTCGCAGCTTCAAGAGCTTTATTATCTGGTTTGGGCGGCAAGGTCAGCAAAATATCGCGTAACGCTTTTTTGCTGATAAAGTCGTGTACGCCATCACAGCTAAGCATATAAAGATCGTTTTCTTGTAAATCGAGTTGATGAACATCCACTTTTAAACGTGAATCTGCCCCTAATGCACGGGTTAAAACGATATTATTACGGCCTTGTTTTTGGTTATGATCTTTGGTGATCGGCGTGATTTTTTGTTGTTGAAATAAACTTAAGCGTGAGTCACCAACATGAAAAACAAAGCCTGTGGTCGATTTTATGATTAATGCGGTAAAAGTGGTTAGCCACTGTTGATACTGTTCATCGTTAGGGTAATAAGCACTATTTTGTTGAGATGCTGAAACAAGCTCAGCATGATGGCTTGACTGTTCAGTACTGCCGTTGTCATTCTGACGCAGGCTGGCATCTAGGCTTTTTAACCCAGTAGGTGTATTAGCTTCTAACACACTACCTTGTGAATATAACCACTGATTTAAACTGCTTAGCACCTTTCCTGCTGATTTTTTTGTTGACCAGGTTTCAGGGGTTGCATAATACTCGCTGGTAAATTGTGTTACTGCCATTTGTGCCGCTTCTGCGGCTTTGCTGGCGCTAGACACGCCATCGGCAAGCACCGCAACAGCGCCTTTAGTAACTAATTCATAATTAGTTGGCGTATGTGCAGCAAAAGCATCTTGATTCTCTTTTTTAACGCCAGCACAGGTGTAGCCGCCAATGGCAAGGCTTAGTTTAGCTTTACTTTTTTCGGTGCTGTCTTTTTTTGTTAAGCTAGTAACCATTGTCTAAACCTTCGCGGTTAAAACCGCTCCTACAGGGTAAGTTATCATAGGGAATAAACTGAGCAATTAACTGACACTAATTAATTCTACTGTGCCATCTTCGTGTACTTCAGTGATAGTGCCTTTGGGCTCTTTCATAAATAACAGCACCACAAAACCAAGTACTGCCGTCGCGGTGATCACTAAGAAAAAGTCTTGATAACTGACCATAGACAATACGGTTAAATAAACCACCGCGCCGACATTACCATAAGCGCCTGTCATGCCAGCTATTTGCCCAGTTAAACGACGTTTTATCAACGGCACAGCGGCAAATACCGCTCCTTCGCCTGCTTGTACAAAGAATGAACACGCCATTGAGGTTATTACTGCTAAAGCTAATGGCCAACTACTGTTAATACTCGACATGGCAAAATAACCCAGCGCTAAACCTGCGGTTAATATCAGCAGTGTTTTTTTACGACCAAACTTATCGCTTAACCAGCCGCCACCAGGGCGCGACATTAAATTCATAAAAGCATAAGTTGAGGCTAAAACTCCAGCATAAACCATATCTAAATGAAAAATGTCAGCAAAAAATAACGGTAACATTGACACTACTGCCAGCTCAGAGCCAAAGGTGGCAAAATAGAGGATATTTAAAACGGCGACTTGCTTAAATTGGTAACGATGAATGTCAGCAACGGGCTGTGAAAACAAATGACCGTTAATTTTCCATGTTTGTGTTAATTCGTAAATAAATAGCAGTACTAATCCAGTATAGGCTAGTAATGCACTGTTTTCGTTAAATAAATTTACACCACTTGGCGAAAGCTTCCAAGTGAGCAACGCTAGCGCACCATACATAGGTAGTTTCATAAGCACTAATAAAGTAAGATCGCCAACTGAGGTGACTTCCATTGCGCCTGATTTTTTGGGTTTAAAATAGGTTGAACCAGCAGGAGTATCGCTAACATTAACATACCAAATAAAGCTAAACACTAAGCTGAGTAAGCCAGTTAGAGCTATAGCATAACGCCAGCCATCTTCACCACCAAAAAGTAAAGCTATAGCAGGTAAAGACATGGCTGCGGCGGCAGAGCCAAAGTTACCCCAACCACCGTAGAGTCCTTCAGCAGTACCGAGTTCATTGGCAGGAAACCATTCGCTAACCATGCGAATACCAATAACAAAACCCGCGCCAATAAAACCAAGTAGAAAACGGGCAAGGGCGGCTTGCTCAAAATTTTCGGCAAGAGCAAACATAAAACAAGGAATACTCGATAAAAATAGTAATACCGCAAAGGTTAATTTAGGGCCATATTTGTCGGTTAATATACCAATAATAATGCGCGCAGGAATGGTGAGGGCAACATTGAGAATGAGCAGGGTTTTAATTTCGCTGGCGCTAAGTCCAAGGCTAGCGCCAATGACACCTAGTAATGGCGCATGGTTAAACCACACTAAAAAAGTGATAAAAAATGCCATCCAACTTAAATGTAGCACTTTCATTTTGCCAGTAAAAGAAAATAACTTAATGCCTGCGGGGGAACTCATTATTGCTCTCCAAAAATATCAATATTATTAGATAGCGAGCAAGGGTGGTGCCAGTTGATTTTTTACAATAAAATCAGTATGTTGATTTGTGTTCGGTAAAATGTTTTAGAATATTTGCACTAACTAAAGAGCGTTTTGCACCTTAGTTGTGCAAATTACAGAAAGTAACTTACACCATAGACGGTGCAAGTATTAATCGTTATGGGGAGATAAAATTATTACCACACTAAAGGCTAACACTAGCCATAAAATGGGTTGTTGGCTTAGTTGTGAAAAAATAACCGTGTTGTCTAATTGTGAAAGGTCTATTTGTGAAAAATGAGCCAATTTAAGCATAATCATCGTTGTTATTTTATTAAGCTCACTGAGTAAAATAACGGGCGAAGAAAGTACCACAAATAATAATACCAAAGTAACAGACAAGCTTTTTAATACTAAACTGCGCCAACGGTAGTAATTGTTGATGCGTTTTAACACTTGCTCGGTAAAACCATTATCAGTAATTTTTGCTAACGGCGTGCTGAGTAAATTGTTTAAGTCAGTCATCTTAGGCGACTCCATTGATATTAACTTGTTGTTCGGCCATTTGAAATATTTCGCTTAATTTGTCTTTACCGCGTTTGCTGTGTGATTTTACGCTACCTAAAGGCATTTTTAATATATCACTGATCTCTGTTTGGCTGTAACCAAAAGAAAATTGCAGGGTTAGGCAAATGCGCTCATTGGCTTTTAAATGCGTCATTGCCGCTTCAATATCGCGATTATTGCTTACTCGTTGCGCGTGTCCTAATACGGCAATATCATCAATGTTGCCATCATCATCGGTTAAGCTATGCGCTTTTTTGTATTTGCGCAAATATTGCAAAAATTGAAAATAAGCAATGCGAAACAACCAACCTTGAAACGTGCCTTTTGCAGAATAGAGTTTTAATTTTCGATAAGCTTGCCAAAAGGTTTCTTGGGCAATATCGTCAGCGAGGCTAATATCTGGCGCACATAAACGACGACAATATTGACGAACCGCTTGCTGATAAAATTCAACGATATGCGTAAAAGCTTGCTGATCATTATTGATCAGCACTTTGGCAATTAATTCACTTTCATTGTTAAGCTTATTCAAGAGCATATCACTGCTTATGCTTAGCTAAACTAGTCATTGTCTTTCGGTTTAAATTTCCAAATAAGTAAATAGGCAAAGCCTAAACATAAAGGAAATAAGCCAGCTAATACTACTTTGGTTTGGCCATTAAAAAGACCAAATAGTCCTAGCGCTATAGCAAAAGATACCAGTAATACTCCACGTGAGAAATCTTTACCACTATCACTACCCTGTGGCTTGGCAATGCTGGTAATTAATTCAGGTGATAGTGTTTGACCATTATCAATTAATTTTTTTAAGGTGTCTTGTTGTTGCTCTTTTGCTTTGTAGGCATATAAAAAATAGCCCCATACGCCAATTGCTACGCTAATAAAAAAAATAATAGGAACCCACTCGCCGTGCATAATCTTCTCCAAAATAAAGTTGTTTGTTAAGCATTTAACGATTAACAAAAATGTTTGTTATTTAATATGATGCGCGAGTTTAGTAAACGGATGCAAAAAAGGTAAATGTTTAAGAAAATTTATAACGAAGGGTAATAAAAAACAACTATTACCGTATAAAGCCGATAATAGTTGTATAAGGGTAAAACTTAACTTAAATATTATAAATCAATATCAACACTGTAAGAAATAAATGCTTTAATGTCACTATGACTTAGATTTGTTTTAGAGAGACCAAAAGTGAAATTATTCTTACTTAAACTAGCACCATAACTAACAAAACTTTCGCCAGCATAAAAGGCATCAGTGCCAGTAGCGATATGCATTGACAATTCAAGTTCAGGCACTATTTCAAAGGATGTACTCGCTGATATGTAAGAGTCATCGCCAAAATTAGCGCCTTTGGCATCAGCTAACACTGCATAAGAAAGGGTGAATATTTTCCAAGAGGCACTCGCGTTAACTTCAGTGAAATCTACATTATCATTAGCATCTGGGTAGGCATAATGCACAAAGCCAATGTCGTAACTAAAGTCATTAATTTCATTAGTATAACCGCCATAAACATCTAGTTCATAAGTCATACCAGGTGACCAACTAGCATTTGAAACCCAAGTACCTACATAAAAGCCTGAACTTGTTTCATAATCAATACCACCAAAAACCGCAGGATCACCGTTAGTTTGCTCTAAATCGCGCCATAAGTAGTTACTTGTAACGCCAACATTCGCACTTAAACCTTCTACTGCTATGGCATTAGATGACATAAATAAAGCAGATAACGAAAGACTAAGCGTTGTTATTAATATATTTTTATTCATATTTATTCCTGTTATTTTTAATAATTGATTAAGATAATTTAAAAACTAAAGTTAATTGATTTAGCGTGTCGGTAATTTGTTTCATTTCTTGACTCGCACTAGAAACTTGCTCTGAACTCGCTGAATTTTCAGCGGCAACATCATTAATTTTTGTAACATTATGGCTGATTTCACTAGAGACGAGTGATTGCTCTTCTACTGCTGTCGCTATTAATTCAGTCATTTGTGTTATGGTATTTATTTCTTCATTCATGGTGTGAATTGCTTGAGCGGTTATTTTAGCATTTTCTTGGGTTTCTTCACACACGCTTCGGCTAGCAACAATAACTTGTACGGCATTATTTGAAGCACTTTGTAATTTACCAATCATGTCCTCAATGTTTTTAGTTGATTCTTGTGTTTTAGAGGCTAAATTACGAACTTCATCAGCTACAACCGCAAAACCTCGACCTTGTTCGCCAGCACGAGCCGCTTCAATGGCGGCATTGAGTGCTAATAAGTTAGTTTGTTCAGCAATACCTCTAATAACCTCAAGTACACTGCCTATTTGATGTGAATCGCTTTCGAGCGTTTGTATTACTGTACTTGCTTGTTCAATTTCGTTATCTAATTTATTGAGATCATTAATAGTTAAATTTAGTTTTGTATTAGCTTCATTTGATGAGTGCTGTGCCGACTGTGCTGAACTTGAAACATTACTGGCATTTTTAGCGACATCATCAATGGTGACTGTCATTTCTTCTACTGCAGTTGCTACTTGTTCAATACTCATTTGTTGTTGTTGTAAGCTGCTCGTTGATTGCAAACTTAAGGTGCTTGTTCTGTCGGAGACTGAGGCTAATTCATTGCTACCACGTGTTATTTTATCGACAATTGAATGAAGATTCTTTGTCATTTTGTGCATGGCACCGTAAACACTTTTTTCGGGACGATCATTTTCAAATTTAATTGTTAAATCACCATTGGCAATGGTTTCTGTAATATTTTGCATTTCGTCAGGTTCACCACCTAACGGTTTTAATATTGATTTGGTTGTATAAAATGCAATTGCGACGATGAGAGCAATAACAAAAAGAATAATGACAAGAATTTGAATATGAAGATTATCAACGGGAGCAAAAGCTTCGGCAACATCTATTTCTGATAATAATCCCCAGCGGATCCCATTAATATCTACAGGAGTGTATGCAGATAAAACAGGGTTACCATTATAATCAATAATAATTTTATGACCTGTTTGACCACTAAGGGCTAAATGAGCCGCCTCAGTATCAACGCCATTATTTTTTACATTACCTGCAAATGATGCCATAACAGAATGGCCTTTGGGGTCTAAATATGAATCTGAGCGCATTAATAGGTCTTTACCAATAAGGTAGCTCTCGCCTGTTTTTCCCATACCAGAGCGTTGCTGCATTAATTTATTTATTTGCTCAATAGAGAGCTGTAATGCAACAACGAGAGAAACACCATTTTTTGAGGTAAATGGATAAGCAATAAATGCTGCTGGTTCATTGTTACTTGGTGCATAACGGCTAAAATCTGACATTGCAAATTTTTGCTCTCGGCTAACCTTTCTAAATAATTTACCTAGGCCCGAGTCACTATAGTCACCATTAATTAAATTTGATTGATAATCGGCTTCTTTAGCAACTGTATAAAAAACATTACCTGCTTGGTCTATTAGGAAAAAATCATAATAGCCTTTAGTTTTTATATAGTTTTGAAAGTACTCATCATTAATTGATTCACTTTTTTCTAGTTCACCATTTTTGATGACAACAGTATCTTTTAATGTACTTGCTAAAATTTCTAAATCTATTTTTCTAGCAGAAAAGTAATTTTCTATTTGTGTTTTTTTTATATCACGAACAGAGATTAATTGTGAAAATGCTTGCGCTTCAATAGTATTACTAGCGACATAACTAGAAATAATTGAAATGAGTAATACAGGAAGTAAGCCAATGGCTAAAAAGGTGAGTAATAATTTATGTTTTAACTTCATTAGTTATCCCTTCAGGTGAAATTTATTTTAAAGATGAATAAGTGCTTATTTATTAAAGATATTAGTTATGAAGTTTACATTCGTCAAGATAAATAAAAATTGAAACAATTATTTATCTTAACATTAACTCTTTATTGTCCTTTACTTATGACCACATCGGTTTTAGGCACACAACTACAAGCTAAAATATAGCCCTGTTGCTGTTCTTCTGCGGTTAAACCATCGCTAGCGAGTTGTTTTACTTCACCACTTTCTAGTTTTACTTTGCAACGACCGCACATACCTGCTCGACACGAATACGCTAAAATTAAGCCCGCATTTTCACTTTGCACTAACAAGGGTTGTTGGTTGTTACCTGATATGTTTTTGTCCCAGCTATCAAATAAAATATTTACTTTTTGTGGTGTTATTGTTTGTTGCTCAGCAACTTTATTGGCTAATACTTTTTTAGGATGTTGTTTTTTTACTGGTGTGCTTGCTGGTGTTTTCAGAAGAGGAATATTATCACTATAAACATGAGCGGTTTGTGTATTCAATACTTCAACGTTATCACCCGAGCGGATCATGCCTTGATTAAGAGCAACCAGATTTTGCCCAAACATTATCTCTTGTTTAGTTTTATCATGACGATATTGTTTAAGCGTGGTTAATGGCTCTTGTTGTTGATGCTTTTGCGCGGTAACAGGATCTACGGTGGTAAAAATACAACGTGAACAAGGTTTGGCAATTTCAAATTCTACTTCACCAATACGTATTTTTTGCCAGCCATCTTCAGCAAATGCGTCGCTATTATTAACCACTAAATTAGGACGAAATTGTGTCATAGCCACTTGCTTTAAACCACTATTTTGTAAACGTTGGTTTAAATCGTCAAGGCTTGCTTGTGAAATAAGCATGAGTGGATAACCATCAGCAAAGCTTAGCTTTACGTTATCATTTTGTTGATAACGCTTAACACTGCGCTGTGAATTTTCACCAAAATAAAGTAATTGGCAAGGCATATCTAAATATTGACTAAACCAAACATCAATCAGCACTGAACAATATTGTGCGCTAATGGTGTCTTTCCATATTTGTACATTTTCATAATGACGGGAGAAATCTTGATAGTTAACGGTTAACTCCGTCATGTTTGGTGCCTTAAGTTGTAAGCCTTGCATGGTTAGCTTACAGTGAATAAGTGCTATTTTAGGATGAGTACGGCCTGTAATAAAATTACCTGCCATATCGGTAATAACAAAACGGCGATCAAAGGCTAATCCTTGGGCTTCCACCTGACTGGTAGGCAAGGTAATACCAGCAGCAGATTTAATCGGATAAATGTGAATGGCTGATAATTGGGTTGAGATTAATTGCATAGCTAAACACCATAATAAATACTATGGTGTTTACGCTATAGATATGTGTAAGATTTGTCGAGAGTTTTGTGCGCTGTTGGTAATAAATCGGTTAATTATTGATAATTAAGATAACTTATTTTCGCTGTCTTGAATGCTATTTTTGGATAACCATATATGCAAAACCCCCGCGATACCATGACCAATAAGATAAGCCTCAACCAAGCCAGTTAAAAGTTCATGAAGTTCTTTTATATCACGCTCCCACGAAACACCAATAGACCAAGCAACAAACCAAGTAAGCCCAGAAAAAGCGACTAATAATACTGAACCTAATCCTAATCCTTGAATAATTGCCGCTAAACCTTTGGCTTGTGCGCTGGGTAATTTGAACGACAATAATTGTTTAATATCTTGACCACATTGTGAAAAATCACCACGTAGATAAGGAAAAAAATAATTAAAACCGTGTCGTTTAAATTCTAATATTACGAATGCTAATATTAGAGGAATAATAATAAAACCCACAATAAAATGTAACCATGTGGCGTAAAATTCAATGCCTTTTGTGCCTATTTCACCATTGCGTTCTATTTCAATAAAATTACTAATAATTATTTGCGCAATAATGAGCAACATTAAGGTAATGTGCAAATGACGTATGGCTGGCGGCATTTTTTCTTTGAAATAATTTTGAATGACAGTGATAGGCGACATTTAATACTCCTGTTGTGAGCTTGTTAGTTAAGCTAGGCTAGAATTACATTCAGTTAAATATAATTCTAGCACGAGATTATTAAGATAGTCTTAATAGATAAGGCAGGAATTATTTTATCAATTTTTGCCATTGCTCTACCGCTTCGGGCAGTCCATTTTGCGCTTTAATATATAAATTAAGCAGTTTTAATTCATGACATTGGCGCTCTTCTATTGGTTTTGCGGGTATTTCAATTAAACGAATGCCTGCATTAGGCTGAACGCATTCTTTAAAATAAGCTTTAAATTCGCCTACTGTGCTGCACGTTTTAGACTGTCCTTGATAGGCTTTAATAACGCTATGTACATCAAATTTGTCATCATTACAGCGATAAACATCGGCATCACTACTTTTACCTAAATGGTAAACATTATTACGCATATAAATAATAGTGACGTTAGTTGCATCTTTTAAAAAATGAATCAATTCATTAAGTTGAAAGTGAAATCCGCCATCACCAGTAATAACTACGGCGCGATCTACATCGCCATTTTCTTTAATTAATTGACTGGCAACACGGGCATAAGGTAGTGAAGATCCCATAGCGCCATACCAAGGGTTAGTTAACCAACCGCGACCAATGCTTGATTTTTTAACTTTTAAGCCATAGCTAGCAAAATATGAATTACCCACTTCGGGCAAATACACATAAGCGTTATCATCTTCAAATTGTAATTCGTTCAAGGTGTGGGCAAGGTTGTTAAAATCGATGGCTTGCTCATTATCGACTTTAATGGGTAAATTATTAGCAGGCGTATAAGTAAAGTGTTTAATTTGTTGTTTGGCAGGTTCTGTTAACAGTAATTCAAATATTTCAATTAAGTCTTTTTCTAATAAAGAAGAACCTTTTAATACCGTTTTATTATCGAAGTTGTCTATGGTATGAGTACCAGTACCAAAGGCTGAATTACTGTCTTGGGCAAAAATACTGGTGGCAATATCTATGGCATAGTCCATTTGTTGATCAATATAATCTTTGCCTTGGGTTTGCGTAAAAATACCATTGTAATCGCCTAAGCACAGCGGTGCGTATTCATCAAATAAACCTTTGGCAAACCAAGTGGTGGCATAAGGAATATTATAAGTATAGGCAAAATCAATAATTAGTTGTTTTAACTTAGCATTATGTTTAAGTTTGTCGCCAATAAATAATACTGGCTTTTCGGCTTTATTTAACTTTTCAATAATACTATCAACTATCAGTTGATTGCCCGCTAAGATATTGCCACCACAGCAAATATTCTCAACAGAGCTAGGCAGTTTAAGCGGTTGGGTTTTAGCTAAAACTAAATCACGCGGTATTTCAATAAATACAGGTTGTTTGGTTTTATAAGCTTCATAAACTAATTGATAAAAACGTTCGCCCGCAATGTTAGGTTGACCATTAACGCGCTGTCCTTGTAGGCGTTCTACTTTCATTCCTAAGGCTGAAAATGCTTTTAGGGCATTATCATAATCGGCTTTCCATGAAGAATTAGGATGAATAGTATGATGTAAAGCAACGTGATTAACTTCGGCCTCAGCAGGCGCGCCTGAAATAAATACGACTGGCAGGCTTTCAGTCAGAGCCATTGCTGCGGCTGACGTACAAGGTAAACTTCCTACCATATAAGTGGTTAATGTAAAACCAATACCGGTTAATTCGGCATGAGCACACGCTGAAAAAGCGGCGTGCATTTCGTTACTTGATGGGCAAATATTAACTTTATGCTCTAATGCTGAAATTAAATTAGCGGCAAAATCCCCCCCAACACCGTAAACTTTTTGTTTTGTCGCTTTATTGGCTGTTTTGATTTTATTAGTGTCGGTAAAAAATTGCATTACGTCACCAATAACCTCACCCAAAGAAGGTAGTGATTCATTATATTTTTGGCCAAAATTCATTTCAAAATTACTATGGGGATTTAAAGGCATAACTCGGTGTCCTGAAATATTACAATATGGCTAGTTTAATGAGTTTGTTTTATTACAATCTGATCAAGATCAGTTTTTGTCTATAACAGACAAAGCTAGGCGCTAGTTGGCTGTTATGGTAAATTTACAGTTATTGTAAATTTACCTTAATAATTGTATGAAACATATTCATATTCTTGGTGTTTGTGGCACCTTTATGGGCGGTATTGCCGCTATTGCTAAAGAATTAGGTTTTCGCGTCTCAGGTTGCGATGCTAACGTTTATCCGCCAATGAGTACGCAGTTGGAACAGCTTGGCATTGAATTATTGTCAGGCTATGAAATTAGCCATCTAGATGATGAACCCGATTTAGTGATCATTGGCAATGCCTTGTCGCGTGGTAATGTTATGGTGGAGCATATTTTAGATCGAGGTATTGCTTATACCTCAGGCCCACAATGGTTGTTAGAAAACGTACTTAAAGATAAATGGGT
>WGGB01000131.1 GCA_015491935.1 Alteromonadaceae bacterium | reverse complement strand
TTACACAACGAAAGAAAAAGTAAAAATAACTCCTTGCGATTTATGTTTTGTTTACAGCCTTGCTAATGAATTGAGCATCACCACAGCAAATAAAAGCAGCCAACAGACACCAGCCGAACATTTGTTAAAAATTAGTTCACCTATGACAAACACGATCACAGTAAGTGGTGAAATGATGATTGTGATTTATTTAAACCGAAAAATTAACAGCCCTCTTTTTGGTACTGCAAAACAAGATCATAAAGTTCGGTTTTATTAAGTGTTTTAGCTTTCATATTATTCTCCTTGAAGCAAAGAGGCTAACTCATAACCTCTTTGCATTCCTCTTTTTAATTAATGAGATTTTCTGGTTAAACGTCTAGCGGTAAGAGCAAACATCCCAATAAGTATGTAACCTAACGAACCACCGCCACTACTACCACTTTTAGCTGTACTTTTCTTGCTGCTGCCACCGTCACTACCGTTGTTGGAATTACCGCTTTTATCTTTAATGACAAAGGTTGTAGTAAGTGTTTTTTTGTTGCCATAAATGTCCGTTATATGTAACTGATAAGGAACATTAATATCACCAGACACTTCACTTGCTGTTACTTCAATAGAGCCTGTAGTGTCATTTAAACTTTTAACACTAATAAGATTAATCTGCTCTTGGTTTACGATTTCCCATACTAACGATTTTGCTTTATCTACAGCCGTAATATCAGGAATAACAGTAATAACTCCTTTTTCTTCAACTGCATAGCTATCTTGAATTGAAACATTTAAACCAACACTACTAGGATCGTCAGAAATAGTAATACTAATATCTTCTGAGGTGCGCGTTTCAGAGCCAAAGGTAGCCGTAAAATAAGCTTTAAAATGATACGGATTTGCCCCTTTTGGCATATCCCCAATAACAAAGGTAAGCTCCCCATTTGTTTCTTGAGTATTTCCTTTTGTTATTGTTATCAAAGAAGGATCGGGGTTTTCTACGTGCCATTGGTACGATAGCCCTGCTATTCTATCTAGCTTAATTTTGTAAGTAGAGTTGTCTAATATATCGTGGCTCAAATAATAATTAAGAAAAGGAAAGTTTGGCAGCGAATCTTCAACAGAAACTTTTGTTTTATATGTTGTTTTTTTACCAGAAAAAAGCATTTCTAAGGTTAGATCATAAGTTTCTTTTTCGGTTTGTGTTGCCGTGGTAATAGAAAGTACCCCTGTATTGCTGTCAAAACTGGCTTCAACACCTTGTTTAAATTGAGGCAATATCCAGTTAAAGCTAACATCATCTAAAGGCGTATCAAATAGCTCCATAGTGGGAGCAATATGTACCGTATTATTTTCAGGCGTTGTGTACTCTTCTTTTAAAGAAAGAAGAGGTTTTTTAGTTTTATTAATTCTTAATAAGCTAAAGGCAAGATTATTGCTGCCGTCAATATCTACATCGTGTCTATTAACACGCGCAGTTGCTTCAATAGGGTAATAGCCTTCACTTGCATTGACAACAAAATCAAGTGACTTAATGACTGTGTTGTCTACATTTTGATATTCACACGTAATATAAGGCTTGCCGTTTTCATCACTCTGCTCAGCACATTCATTTGGCATACTTACAATATTACTTGCTAGATCACTATCAAAATACACTTTTATATCTGTTTGATAGTTTGAGTTGTTAGTAAGAGAATAATGTAATGAAACATTAGCATTCGCATCATAGTTTAGATCTGCTGTTTTATTTATAAAAGCAATGTCGATAACATGACCTGTTATATTGCCAGCATCATCCATACACCAACCTGTTTTACATAGTGTGTATGCAGCGACACCTATATTATAAGGAGAGCCGCTATAGGCAGATCTACTTAGCGCATTAGAATTCATTATTTGAGCAGGTTCAATAAAACGCCCTGTATGAGACAGGGATTGACCATCGACCTCCCCGTCTGTTTGCTCCGACCATAACTGAAAGCCTTGACCATTAGTTGCAATACCGCTGGTTAGTGTATTATTAATAAAGTCTAAAAAAACACCATCAGCCTTAAAATAAACACCTTGTGGCTCATTAAGTAAAACACTTTCTAGATCGGCAAAACTAGTATCGTATAACTGAGCTTCAAAAGGTTGGCTAATGTTTATAGCGTCATTGTATAATGTTTTAAATTGAGTATCTAAATGACAAAGCGAAACATTATGGCAGCCAATAAACATAAAGCCTAATGCGTGTAAACCTTCGTGTATTGCCGTTGTAACAATAGATGCTCTATCATCATTAGCCTCAAAATTAAAAACATCATAAGAGTTGTATGTTTCTTTACCAAATTTAAAAACTGTTGTTGCATCTATACCAGAAAAAGCAGAGCTACCGCCCACGTTAGAACGATATTCCGCTTGACGAAATACATCGTATTGATATTGATTGTAAAGGTAATCTTTCTTAAGATAACCTTCAACTTGCCATTCAGAAATATAATTATAATCGACACTTGTTGAGGCTGCCAAACTAAAATCATCCGTTACACCAAGCTGCCAGTAGGTCGGTAGCTTAAAATAAAAACTAGCTTCAATCATTTTACGAGCGGTGTCTGTCGCATAGCGAACCGCATCCCCCGTATGGCTATAAGGATTACCTTGAGTTGGTGTTCTTAATTCCCCTACAAAATAATTGTAGTAAGCATCACTACTATAAGTAGTGAAAATTTTACCTTCATTAAAATAAGGTTCGTAAGGCTTGTAATAAGGCGTAGGATCATCATGTGAAGCGGTGCTAGTGCCAAGCAGTTTACTTTCGTGTTTATAGGGTGCTTTTTTACCTAAAATACGATAATGGTTTGCTTTTGCTGTTTCTTTATCTGTTACCTTAGGCGTGTATTTATAGTTAATAACAGCCTTAGGCGAGGCAAGTATTTGAGGGTTCGTTCCTTTTGCGCCCAAAGCACCAAACGCAATCAAGCTAGTAATTATTGAGGTGGTTAATTTTTTGTACATTGCAACTACTCCATTTGTAAGTTATGAGTAGTACAGCAAAAACTAATAACGTTGTAAAGTATCTATTTGTTTATGCTTGGTTTTTTTTAACCGCTGACAAACTTCATTTTGTTTATTTAGACCCAACACATCTCTATCAACTGATTTTATTTGAATAGACAAATCGTCTAACTATTCATGAAGTGGTTGATAAACTTAACCACCGTCCAAGAAAAACACGAGGATATAAAACTCCTCATGAGTTATTTACGGGGCAGTCAGAGAAATTGCTGGTTGCATAAACGATTGTACTTAATACTTGAATTCGCGTTTTATAATTAGAACAATTAGTTATTAAAATAAATGTCTTGTATTTGGCAATTTTACCTGCGTATAAAGTAGGTCACTTAATTAATGAAACTGGTAGTATTAATTTGTTGCGCTTCGCTCGGGACAACCTACTTTTATTCTCGTAAGAATGAAAAAACCCAGCAAGATCGCTGGGTTTTAAATAACAATAAATATCTAAAGAATAATAAGTTTGCCGATGAAAGATTTAGTAGCAAAGCGAAAGCGCGGAGTTGACGCAAGTCAATGAGCACTTTCAACGATGCTAATAAAGAATTTCAGCAAAAAAATTATATTCTTTCGAAGACCGTTGCTATACCTTGTCCTAAGCCTATACACATAGTGGCTAGACCAAGATTAACATCTTGACCTTCCATTAAGTTAATTAAGGTACCTGAAATACGTGTACCTGAACAACCAAGAGGATGACCTAAGGCAATAGCACCACCATTTAAGTTAATATGAT
>WGGB01000130.1 GCA_015491935.1 Alteromonadaceae bacterium | reverse complement strand
TAGGCTTTTCATTATCAAAGGTAGCATAAAGCAGCATTTCATTAATAAGTTCATCTAACTCATTAAC
Organism: Alteromonadaceae bacterium; assembly: GCA_015491935.1. GTDB lineage: Bacteria > Pseudomonadota > Gammaproteobacteria > Enterobacterales > Alteromonadaceae. The sequence goes on along the minus strand of WGGB01000130.1, from coordinate 2,027 downwards.
ATCATTATGAATTTGTTGTATATATTTTTCTCTTTTGGTTTCATCTTTAACGGTTGATAGCATTTGTAAAGCAAATTTTGTGCGTGCTAATGGTGTTCTTAATTCATGTGATACTGCACTGGTTAATTCTTTATGCGCATTAATTAGACGCTTAATACGCGCGGCCATCATATTAAAAGCGTTAATCATTGGCGCTACCGTTGTCGTTTTAGCTCGAGTTGCCTGAGTATCAAACTCTCCTTTACCAAAAGAGATGGTTGCTTTTTTTAAGGAATCTAGATCTTTTGATAAAGGCCATACCCAGATAAAAATAACAAAACCTAAAGCAATAAAAATTAAAATACGGATCATGGCTTCAGATCTAGGTCTACTTGGCATTTTTGCGGGACCTAAATTTAAAACATAAGGGCTAGCATCAAGTTGATAATGAATAACAACCTCATCAGCATTGTAATAAACGTGGATATTACCTTGCTGTAGGCTTTTTTGATGAATGAGATCTTTTTCAGTTAAACTTTTCAAACTGACCAATGACAAAGGTAGTTGATACTTTATCGCTATTTTTTCAACAAGAATGGACCAGTTTTCCTGAGGATATTGTTGTAAATAATCGCCAACCGTGGCCAGCATGGTTTTATAGCCAGTGTAGGACTCAATGTCTTGCTCTAAATAAGAACTCCAAACCTCATCAAGTAGCCATGAAAAAAGAATAAAGGTAGCAATAATCAAAAAATAAAGACTGAAAAATGTGCGTCCCAAACGCATAACAAATCTACCTTATAAAATAGTCAGTTGTATAATAAAGAAGCGAAAATAAAGCGTTTTCGCTTTTAAAATTTATGTCCAAGCATCGGGAACAAATAAATACCCTTGCCCCCAAATGGTTTTGATTCGAAAAGGTGTTTCATTGCTATCACGCATTTTTTTACGTAGCCTAGAAATACGCACATCAACACTACGATCTAAACCATCATAATCACGACCAACAACCGCTTTATAAATATAATCTCTATTTTGCACTTCACCAGCACGACTTGCTAATAACCACAATAAATCAAACTCTTGGCTAGTTAAATCAATTTGTTCATCTGCTAATATAACCTTACGAGATTTTCGATTTATTGTTAAATTTCCATAAGAAATTTCATTATTCTCTTGCCCTGCTTTGATCACCTTTCCTCGACGTAATAAAGCATTAATACGTGCCAACAACACACGAGGTTCAACAGGTTTTATCACATAGTCATCAGCCCCTATTTCTAATCCCAGCACTTGATCAAAGTCTGTGCTTTTGGCTGTTAGCATTAATATGGGATTAGTAAAGTTAGGGCGTAAGTCTCGACAGATACTAAAACCATCTTTACCTGGTAACATTAAATCAAGAATGATTAAATCGGGAGAATGTTTTTCAACCACTTTTATAACACGATCACCACGATATTCTTGGATCACGTGCAAGCCTTCACTTTCTAAAAAATCTTTAATCATTTCAGATAATTGGCGATCATCTTCAACTAACAATATTTTATTCACTAATTTTTGTTCTGACATTTTTATTCCATTTATATCATGCTATTAAACAAACTGTATTTTTATCTCATTATAAATACTTAGTAATAACACGCTATGATTAATTTTAAGACCTAAATACACAAAACAAATTAAATACTTATAGTTCAATAAATTAGATTAATGACAATATAATTACGACAACAGAGTGTTACGTTAAAATTACATTATTTAACATTTATTCAGCCCATAAAATAACGTTAATTTTATAATAGTAAAGATTAATTATTTTATCAGTTTACTTTTTTCGTTATGATATAACCTAGTTTAATCAAAGTTTAAACATCGTATGAATCATATAAATAGCACTGAAGAAATATTGGTTATTGCCAATGAATTAGCCAACGAAGGTAAAAAGCCAAGTGTTGCTTTAATTAAAACTCGATTAACACAAACAATTCCTTTACCCACTATTATTAGTGTCTTAAAAAACTGGCAGCATCAACCTGATTATAGCG
>WGGB01000129.1 GCA_015491935.1 Alteromonadaceae bacterium | reverse complement strand
TTGGCTTGGCTTCACGCGAAGGCTTAGATAATTTAACCTTTATTATCAACTGTAACTTACAACGTTTAGACGGACCTGTTCGTGGTAATGGTAAAATTATTCAAGAACTTGAAGGTACATTCCGCGGTGCTGGCTGGGAAGTGGTAAAAGTTATTTGGGGTAGCTACTGGGATGCCTTATTAGCACGTGATACTTCAGGTAAACTATTACAGTTAATGAACGAAACGGTTGATGGTGAGTATCAAAATTGTAAAGCCAAAGGCGGTAAATACACGCGTGAGCATTTCTTTAATAAATACCCTGAAACCGCAGCTATGGTGGCGAATATGTCTGATGAAGACATTTATCGTTTAAATCGCGGTGGTCATGATCCTGTTAAAGTTTATGCTGCTTATAAAAAAGCGCAAGAAACCAAAGGTCGTCCAACGGTAATTTTAGCTAAAACCGTTAAAGGTTATGGCTTAGGCGCTTCGGGCGAAGCCTTAAATATTGCTCATAATGTGAAAAAAATGGATATTGAATCGGTTAAATATTTCCGTAATCGTTTTAATATTCCTGTTTCTGATGACGAAATTGCTGATTTACCCTTTTATAAATTCCCTGAAGACAGTGCTGAATATAAATATATGAAAGCACGTCGTGAAGCATTAGGCGGCTCGTTACCCGCTCGTCGTCAACAAGCGGATGAAACGTTAGAAATACCACCGTTAAAAGCTTTTGACGCTATTTTAAAAGGTAGTGGCGATCGCCATGTTTCATCAACCATGACTTTTGTTCGCGTATTAAATAGCTTATTAAAAGATAAAAAAATTGGTAAACGTATCGTGCCAATTATTCCTGACGAAGCGCGTACTTTTGGTATGGAAGGTTTATTTCGCCAAGTGGGTATTTACGCTAACGAAGGGCAAAAATATATTCCTCAAGATGCAGATCAAGTGGCTTATTATCGAGAAGATAAAAAAGGCCAAGTATTGCAAGAGGGTATTAACGAATTAGGGGCTATGGCTTCTTGGATTGCATCAGGAACCTCATACTCAACCTGTGATGCGACCACTATTCCATTTTATATTTATTACTCTATGTTTGGTTTTCAACGTGTGGGTGATTTAGCATGGGCGGCAGGCGACAGCCAAGCTAAAGGTTTCTTATTAGGAGCAACCGCAGGTAGAACAACTCTTAATGGTGAAGGTTTACAACATCAAGATGGCCATTCTCATGTGCAAGCAGGATTAATTCCTAACTGTATTACTTATGATCCAACTTATGGTTATGAAGTGGCGGTTATTGTGCGTGATGGTTTACGTCGTATGTATGAAGATAATGAAAATGTTTTTTATTACATGACGTTAATGAATGAAAACTATCAACATCCAGCAATACCAGAAGAAAAAGATATAAGTGATAAAATTATCAAAGGTATTTATCAGTTAGAGCGTGTAGAAGCAAAGAGTAAAGCGAAAGCTAATGTACAATTAATGGGCTCAGGTACTATTTTATTACAAGTGCGTGAAGCTGCAGAAATTTTAGCTAACGACTTTGGTGTTTCTGCTGATGTTTACTCTGTTACTTCATTTAATGAACTTGCACGTGAAGGACAAGACGTAACTCGCTGGAATATGCTACACCCTGAAGAAAAAGCGAAAAAACCTTATATTTCAACGGTTATTACCGCTGATAAAGGGCCTGCAATTGCCGCAACCGATTATGTGAAATCATATTCCGACCAAGTTCGAGGGTTTATTGAAACTGATTACCGCGTGTTAGGTACTGATGGCTTTGGCCGCAGTGATAGTCGCGCTAATTTACGTCAGCATTTTGAAGTAAACCAAAACTATATTGTAGTAGCGGCACTTTATGAGCTTGCTAAACGTGGTGATATTAAAATGGCGGTAGTTACTGATGCCATTAAACGCTTTGAAATCAACCCTGATAAAGTTAATTCACTTTACGCTTAATAGAGGCTAGGAGAATAAAATGTCAAATATTGAAAAAATTCTAGTCCCTGATGTTGGTGGCGAAGAAGTAGAAGTTATTGAGCTTTGTGTTGCCGTTGGTGACAAAGTTGAAATTGATGATGGTATTGTTAGTGTTGAAACTGATAAGGCTTCAATGGATATTCCTGCACCTAAAGCGGGTGAAATTGTTAAATTATTAGTAGCCGTTGGCGATAAAATTAAAGAAGGTGATGTGATCGCCGAATTTAAAATTGCAGAAAATAATGAAGTCGTTAGTGAAGAAAGTGCAGAGAACTCGAAACAAGTTCAGGATGATGTTGTGGTTCAAGATGACACGACACAAAGTGACACTTCTCGTCATGCTGATGAAGGTCAGCGCCTAGCACCTGCAACGAGTGAAATTATTGATGTAGTCGTTCCTGATATTGGTGAAGAGGGTGAAGTTGATGTTATTGAGGTCTTAGTCTCGGTTGGTGATGTTATAGCCGAAGAGGATGGCTTAATTACGCTTGAAACGGATAAGGCAACTATGGATGTGCCAAGCCCTCATGCTGGTACGGTAAAAGAAGTTTTAATAAATGCGGGTGATAAAGTTAAGCAAGGTAGTGTTATTATAAAGCTAGAGACAGCGAGTGATTTGGCTCCCATTTCAGCGCCTGTTGAAACAACAACGCCTGTAGAAACAAAAGCTGCGCCAGCAGTAATGCCACCACCATCTGTTAAAGCAGCACCAGTGCCACACCATCCTGGCGTGGGCGATGTAGCTAAAACTGTGATTTATAGCTCGCCGTCAATTCGTCGCTTAGCGCGTGAATTTGGTGTTGATTTAAGTCTAGTAAAAGGCTCTGGTAATAAAGGTCGTATTTTAAAAGAAGATGTACAATCTTACGTTAAGTATGAACTTTCTCGTCCTAAAGCGACGGCAAATAGCTCTGTAGGTGCAGGCAGTGGCGGTTTACAAGTCGTGAGCGCTAAACAAATTGATTTTGCCAAGTTTGGTGAAATTGAAACTAAGCCATTAACGCGTATTCAAAAAATATCAGGTCCATTTTTACACCGCAACTGGGTGACAATTCCTCATGTTACTCAATTTGATGAAGCAGATATCACCAATGTTGAAGCATTTCGTAAAGAACAAAATGTTATTTGCGAAAAGAAAAAGTTGGGTTTTAAAATTACGCCATTAGTGTTTATTTTAAAAGCGGCGGCAGATGCGTTACGTGAATTTCCAGTTTTTAACTCAAGCTTGAGTGAAGACGGCGAAAGTTTAATTTTGAAAAAATATATTCACATTGGTGTTGCCGTTGATACACCTAATGGTCTGGTTGTGCCTGTAGTGCGCGATGTTGATCAAAAAGGTATCCATCAGTTATCTCGTGAATTATTAGAAATAAGCATAAAAGCGCGTGAAGGCAAGTTAAAAGCAGCCGATATGCAAGGTGGCTGTTTTACTATTTCAAGCCTTGGTGGTATTGGTGGTACAGCGTTTACACCGATTGTAAATGCGCCTGAAGTGGCTATTCTAGGGGTATCTAAATCTGAAATGAAGCCTAAATGGAATGGTAGCGAATTTGTGCCTAAACTGATGTTACCGTTATCAATGTCTTATGATCATCGCGTCATTGATGGTGCCATAGCGGCACGTTTTACCGTGCATTTAGCCAGTGTGATGTCAGACATTCGCCAGCTTATTTTGTAAGGGGAATGACAACTTGTAGGTCGTCACGAGTAAAACGAGGCACGACATAACAAGCTTTTTTCTACAATTAATATTGGCGAAATTCAACAGA
>WGGB01000128.1 GCA_015491935.1 Alteromonadaceae bacterium | reverse complement strand
TCATTAAGTAATCGTGATTTTAAGCTATGGAATCGTTAAAAATATCATCATTCAATTCAAACAGATGACTTATATTAAAGTACACCTACTTACATATTATAAAATTAAATTGATAAACACAGTAATTTAATTTAAATTTGGCACGAAATAAGCTTGGCATCAACTAGATGAATACAATAAACTAAAAGTGTTTATGATGATTTCTTTTTACAAAGGGCGATAAGATGTTTAATAACAAAAATATATTAATAACAGGGGGCACTGGCTCTTTTGGTAAAAAATATACTAAAACCTTGTTAGCTAAATATAAGCCGAACAAGATCATCATTTATTCTCGCGATGAATTAAAACAATTTGAAATGCAACAAGACTTTAATCAACCTTGTATGCGTTACTTTATTGGCGATGTCCGCGATAAAGAACGTTTAACACAAGCGATGAATGGTGTTGATTTTGTTATTCATGCTGCAGCCTTAAAACAAGTGCCAGCTGCCGAATATAATCCTATGGAATGTATAAAAACCAATATTAAAGGCGCGGAAAACGTGATCGCCGCAGCACTGGCACAAGATGTAGAAAAAGTTATTGCCCTTTCTACCGATAAAGCAGCCAACCCAATAAATTTATATGGTGCCACTAAACTGGTTTCTGATAAGCTTTTTGTTGCCGCAAATAACATTTCTGGCGGCCATAAAACGACCTTTTCAGTAGTCCGTTATGGTAATGTTGTGGGTTCTCGCGGTTCTGTCGTACCTTTTTTTCAAAAACTCATTGATGATGGCGCCAAAGAATTACCCGTTACTCATGAAGAAATGACGCGTTTTTGGATCACCCTGCAAGACGGTGTTGATTTTGTGCTTAAAAACTTTGAACGTATGTTAGGAGGTGAAATATTTATTCCTAAAATTCCATCTATGCGAGTCATCGATTTAGCCAAAGCCATGGCACCTAACCTAGCCATTAATATTATTGGTATTCGTCCTGGTGAAAAACTGCACGAAATAATGTGCCCTGCTGATGACTCATATCATACTTTTGAATACGACGATCATTTTGTTATTGCGCCAAGTATTCAATTTTCGAGTCGAAGTAATGATTTTACGGTGAATGCGATACAAGAAAAAGGTAAGCAAGTAGAGGCAGGTTTTGAATATAACTCAAAAAACAATCATGAATTTTTATCTCAAGATGAGTTATTAAAATTTAATATGCTAGCAGAATTATAACTTCTAATGATTGATACAATGATCCCTTATGGTAAGCAAGATATAAATCAAGAAGACGTTGATTCAGTAATTAGTGTTTTGCAATCTGATTGGTTAACTCAAGGGCCTAAAGTCCCCTTATTTGAACAAACACTAGCAAATAAATGCCAAGCAAAATATGCGATTACCGTAAACAGTGCCACATCAGCATTGCATATTGCTTGCTTAGCGTTAGAGGTGAGTAAAAGTGATATTGTTTGGACATCGCCTATTACCTTTGTTGCTAGTGCCAATTGTGCGCTGTACTGTGGGGCTACAATTGATTTTGTCGATATTGATTTATCTTCAGGAAACATGTCAACACGTATTTTAACTGAAAAATTAAAACAAGCTAAGCAAAAAAACTGTTTACCAAAAGTTGTTATTCCTGTTCATTTAGCGGGACAGTCTTGCGATATGCAAGCTATTTATCAACTTTCTCAAGAGTATGGTTTTAACATTATTGAAGATGCCTCTCACGCAATTGGTGGTTCATATCAAGGTAAGCCTATTGGAAATTGTCAATATTCTGACATTACCGTCTTTAGCTTTCACCCCGTAAAAATAATCACTTCCGCAGAAGGCGGTATGGCGGTTACTAATAATGCTGACTTAGCTAAAAAAATGCAGTTATATCGAAGTCATGGCATTACTTCAGACCCAGAAGAAATGACAGAAGCAAGTCACGGCCCTTGGTATTACCAACAAATTGCTTTGGGATTTAATTATCGTATGACTGAATTACAAGCAGCATTGGGGGTATCTCAGTTAAAGCGCCTTGATCATTTTATTGCACAGCGCAATAAAATAGCTAAAATATATGACGTTGCTTTTAAAGAAACAGACATAACCCCTTTAATTGCCAATAAAGACTGCTTATCAGCTTATCATTTATATTTAATCTTATTACCCGAAGCAAATTCAGAACAGCACAAGCAAGTGATTATAACGCTACGCGAACAGAATATTTGTGCTCATGTACATTATATTCCTGTGCACTTACAGCCGTTTTATCAAAATTTAGGCTTTAAACAGGGAGATTTTCCTAATGCAGAACAATATTATCAACGCGCGATCACTTTACCTTTGCATCCAAAGCTAACTTTACAAGAACAAAATTATATTATTGATAAGGTTAAAGCGCTTTTATGAAGTCAGATATGAAGCTAGCACTAGGTACCGTTCAATTCGGTTGTGATTATGGGGTTAGTAATAATCAAGGGCAAGTTAGCCCTCAAGAAATAAAAAATATACTCTCCTTGGCAACCGAGGTTGGTATAACAACACTTGATACTGCCAGCGCCTACGGTAATAGTGAACAAGCTTTAGGGCAAAGTAAATTAACAACACATTTCAATATTGTCAGTAAAATACCACCGCTAAAAAATACTGAAAGCCAGAGCGAAATAGCACAATTTATCGAAAAAAGCTTAACACAACTAAAAGTAAAACAACTTGATGCAGTATTATTTCATCAGGTTGATGATCTTATACAATCACCTTTGGCACAAGCAAGAATTGATGCTTTGATACAACAAAAAGCATTGGGAAATATAAAAAAAGTTGGCGTTTCCATTTACACACCAATGCAGCTTGAATATTGCGTAAATAATTTTAATATAGACATAGTACAGCTACCGTTAAATGCATTAGATCAACGTTTTATAACCACAGGATGGTTGAAAAAATTAGCGGAACAAGAAATAGAAGTACATTGCCGTTCTTTGTTTTTACAAGGTTTATTATTAATGGATATTTCTCAACTCACTGATTATTTTAAGCCTTATACTTCATACTTAATAAAATTTCATAATATGGCGCAACATCTAGAAGTATCCCCACTAGCACTATCTCTGGCTATTGGTTGTAAAAATACAGCCATTACTAAAATAATAGTCGGTTGTTGCAATACTCATCAACTTAAAGAAATTATTGAAGCCTATGATGTTGCTTTAGCAATAAATGCTGATTTATCAATACTCACTTGTAACGATGAACAACTATTAATTCCCAGTAATTGGCAAACGGGAGGTTAATAATGATCATTGCGATAATTCAAGCTCGTATGTCTTCATCTAGACTGCCTAATAAAGTGTTAAAGCCTATTTTAGGTAAACCAATGCTGCAACACCAAATAGACCGAATCAAACAGAGTAAGTTAATCACAAAAATTGTTGTGGCAACAAGCACACAAACAAGTGACGATAATATTGAAGAATTATGTCAATCACTAAATATAGATTGTTTTAGAGGTAGTTTAGATGATGTACTAGACCGCTATTACCAATGTGCTAGTTTATACAAAGCAGATCATATAAGTAGATTAACAGCTGACTGTCCTTTAACAGACGCGGAAATAATTGATGGCGTCATTAATTTACACATAAAAACTCAGAGCGACTATACCAGCAATTGCTGCCAACCTTGTTTACCTGATGGTTTAGATATAGAAGTACTTACGATCAAGTCTCTCATACAAAGTCATCAACAAGCAATTAAACCATCAGAACGTGAACATGTTACGCAATATATTCGTAATCATAGTGAATTGTTTAAATTAACTGACTTTCAATATACACCAGACTTATCGCAACTAAGATGGACAGTGGACGAAGCAAGTGACTTTAAATTTATCACTGAAATATACAAAAATTTATATCCAATAAATCCACTTTTTACCATGCAAGATATATTAACACTTCTTGAAGAAAAACCAGAATTAAAGACAATCAATCAAAATATCGCCCGTGATGAAGGGTTATTGAAATCGTTAATTATTGATAAGGAACAAGGCTTTGAATAGAACATTCAAACAATCAGAACAATTACTTAATCGCGCTGAAAAGACCATACCATTAGGTTCTCAAACTTTTAGTAAGTCTAAAACAGCTTATCCTTACGGTGTATCTCCTTTTTTTATTGAGCGCGGTTTAGGCTGCACTGTTTGGGATGTTGATGGCAATCAATATACCGATTATGTTAGTGGCTTATTATCGGTGTCTCTTGGCTATTGTGATGAGGATGTCGATAATGCCGTCATTAAGCAATTAAAATCTGGTGTAACCTTTTCTCTGCCCCACCGTTTAGAAATGGACGTTGCTGAAATGCTAGTAGATATGGTGCCCTGTGCTGAAATGGTACGCTTTGGTAAAAATGGCAGCGACGCAACTTCGGCAGCCATTCGTTTAGCGCGAGCATTTACAGGCAAAGATCATATTGCCGTTTGTGGCTATCATGGCTGGCAAGATTGGTATATAGGTTCAACATCAAGAGATTTAGGTGTGCCAGAAGTAACCAAGGCACTTACTCATGCTTTTATCTATAATGATATTGATTCATTAAATTCACTATTTGAACAATACCAATTTGCTGCAGTAATAATGGAGCCGATGAATCTACATTATCCTGAGCATGATTTTTTAACCAAAGTTAAAACCTTATGCAAGCACAACAATACTTTATTGATATTTGATGAAATGATCACAGGTTTTAGGTTTTCGCTAGGTGGTGCTCAAGAATTATTTAATGTTACCCCCGATATAGCAACCTTTGGTAAAGGCATGGCAAATGGTTATCCGATTTCTGCGGTTGTCGGTAGAAAAGATGTGATGATGCTAATGGAAGATATCTTTTTTTCAGGTACTTTTGCAGGCGAAACTCTATCATTAGCAGCAACAAAAGCCACCTTAACAAAAATTAAAGAACAACAAGTATTAACGCATATTCATGGTATTGGTGAACAATTAAAACAAGGTTTGCAAAATATAGTAATAAAATTGGGTTCACCTAAATGGCTTAATGTTTGTGGCCACCCTGCTTGGTCATTTTTACAATTGCTCGATAGTGAAAATTATTCCAGCTGGCAGTTAAAGTCATTATTTTTACAAGAAATGAATCAACGAGGTTTACTACTTGGCGGAGGACACAATTTGAATTTTTCTCATCAGACAAGTGATATAAAAATATTGTTGAATGCTTATCAAGATGTATTAACCTTAATAGCAGATACCATTATCCAACAAAATTTTGAGCAAGTATTTCGAGGTCAAGTTTTACAACCTTTATTTAAAGTAAGATAAAACTATTTCAACATAAAACTAGCTAAAGAAAACAGCAATATGAAAGCTAACCTGTTAACAAATATAGCTATTAGAGTAGATGCCTCTACCCGTATGGGGACAGGGCATGTAATGCGTTGCTTAACATTGGCGAAAAAATTACAACAACAAAATTGCCAAATCGTCTTTTTATGTAAACAACATCAGGGTAATTTAATTGCTTTTATTGTTGAACAAGGCTTTACGGTTTTATCTTTGTCTGCTCCAATAGAAAATATCGAACAAGAAGTTGATGATAGAAAATGGTTAGGCTGTTCTTACCAACAAGATGCCCTTGAAGTAAAACAAGCTTTAAAATATCACCCTTGGTTAGATTGGTTGATTGTTGATCACTACAGTTTAGATAGACACTGGCAAAAACTCATAAAACCATTAGCCAATAAAATTATGGTCATTGATGACTTAGCTAATAGAGCGCATTATTGTGATCTATTATTAGATCAAACTCTCAATAGACGAAAACAAGACTATCAACGTTTAGTACCAAAAAATTGTCAATTATTGCTAGGTGCTGATTTTATGCTATTACGAGATGAATTTTCTCAGCTTAGACCTTTAGCAAAAATAAAAAGGGTAAACACTAAATCCATTGAAAATGTGCTGATTTCAATGGGTGGCACCGATCCTGACAATATTAGCGAACAAATTATTTATGCCCTAATAACGATCAAAAACAGCCAACCTAGTTTAACGATACAAGTAGTTATTAGTCCGATGAGTACTTATCTAGAACAACTTAAATCATTCTCTCATCAATATGATTGGATAAAGATCATCGTCAAGCCAAAATCAATGGCCAAATTAATGCTAGAGGCTGATATAGCTATTGGCTCAGCAGGAGCAACTGCATGGGAACGCTGTTGTTTAGGTTTACCTACTTTAACCATTGTTAGCGCTAAAAACCAAGAAACTATCGCCCACAATTTAACACAAGCCGGCGCAGCTATAAATTTAGGTTACTTTTATGCGTTAACTCAAAAGAACTTTCTTCAACAATTGTTAGCAACAATTAACTCGCCTGCCCTTTATATAAACATGGTAAAATCTAGCTTTAGTTGTTGTAGCGGTTTAGGCGCCGATATAGTCGCAAACTTATTAAAAAATAAAGTAATAACACAATGAAAAATATATATGTTTTAGTCGATAATGACAGCTGGATTTTGCCCTACACTGAGGCCTTAATTAAAGAGCTTAATATGTTAGGTTTTAAGACAAAACTTTGTCGACATTCATCAGAAATCAATAATGGTTGGCTATTATTTATATTAGGTTGTACGCAAATACTCGACGAAGTCACACTTAATAAAAATCGCTATAATCTAGTTGTACACGAAAGTGCATTACCTCAAGGTAAAGGTTTTGCACCGATGAGTTGGCAAATATTAGCTGGAGAATCTAAGATCCCCATTTCTTTAATTAGCGCAGGTAAAAAAGTAGACTCCGGTGATATTTGGTTAACTGACTTCATCCAATTAACAGGCACTGAATTACATCAAGAATGGCGAGATTTACAAGGGAAAAAAACGGTAGAGCTATGCCTTAAATTTATTGAACAATATGGACAACTACAATCTAAAAAACAAATAGGGGAAGAAAGTTATTATCCCCAAAGAAAACCAAAAGACAGTAAACTTGACATTGATAAAAGCTTGAAAGAGCAATTTAATTTATTACGTCTTGTCGATAATGAACACTATCCTGCTTTTTTCGAATATCAAGGAAAAAAATACACCTTGGCGATAACAAATGATGAATAATTACCTAGTAGCAACTATTCATCCATGGAATATTACAGAATTTGAACAATATAGTAAAAAAATCCAAGGAAACTGGCAGTTAATTTCTCAACCAGAACAATTAACATTAGAATTTTTATCGGACTTTAACCCCGATTATATTTTTTTTCCACATTGGAGTTGGATAGTTCCAAATAATATTTTATCAAAATATACCTGCGTATGTTTCCATATGACTGATTTACCTTATGGTAGAGGAGGCAGTCCACTACAAAACCTTATTATAAAAGGTCATACTGAAACAAAAATATCCGCTCTAAAAATGACTTCCTCATTAGATGCAGGACCAGTATATACAAAGCACGATCTATCACTAAAAGGCTCGGCTTTAGAAATATTTCATCTAGCCGCTAAAGTGATACACAAGATGATTACTGAAATTATTTCAACAGCTCCCATCCCTAAAGAACAAACAGGAAAAATTACGCACTTTAAAAGGCGTACGCCTGCGCAAAGTGAAATACCTCGTAATTTATCAAACAAACAATTATATGATTTTATACGCATGCTTGACGCACCAAGCTATCCGAAAGCTTTTATAAAACGTGATAGTCAACTACTAGAGTTTTCACAGGCAAGTATTGAAAATGGCATTGTCTCGGCAAAAGTAACCATAAAAAACACATTAGAGTAATCACATGAATCAGCACTTTAATAATGAAATAACCATAAATAACAGAAAAATTGGCAATAAACATTCACCCTATATAATCGCAGAAATGTCAGCAAATCATAATGGTGAACTAGATCGTGCTTTAAAAACTATAGACATGGCAAAAGCAATGGGAGCCGATGCGGTAAAAATTCAAACCTATACCGCAGACACCATGACTATTGATTGTGACAATGAATATTTTAAAATTAATGGTGGGTTGTGGCATGGCTATAAACTGTACGAACTTTATAAATGGGCACAAACACCTTTTGAATGGCATCAAGCAATGTTTGCTCATGCAAAAAAAATAGGGATCACAATATTTAGCACACCATTTGATGAAACTGCTGTCGATTTATTAGAGTCTCTTGACTGTCCTGCATACAAAATAGCCTCATTTGAAGCCACTGATTTACCTTTAATTGAAAAAGTAGCTAAAACAGGCAAACCATTAATAATTTCCACCGGCCTAGCGAATGAAGATGAAATAGATGACCTTGTCGACACGGTCAAAAATGCAGGCGGGATGGATTTAGTATTATTACATTGTATTAGTGCTTATCCAGCACCTATTGAACAAAGCAATCTAAGAACAATACAAGATATAGCTGAGCGATGGCAGGTATTGTCAGGGTTATCAGATCATTCTTTAGGAACTACTATAGCTACATCAGCGGTTGCCTTAGACGCATGTATCATAGAAAAACATGTTACCTTAAGTCGAGAAGATAAAGGCCCTGACAGTGAGTTTTCACTTGAGCCTGAAGAGTTAAAAGTACTGGTAGAGCAAAGTAAACTTACTTGGGCTTCTTTAGGCAAAGCTGGTTACGAGAGAAAACCGGCAGAACAAGAAAGTTTAAAATTTAGACGTTCATTATTTTTTGTTGAAGATATTTTCAAAGATACGACGATTACAGAGCAGCATGTAAAGCGTATTCGTCCGGGGTTTGGTTTAGCACCTAAATATTTACCCGAAATAATTGGCAAACAAGTAAACAGTAATATAAAACGCGGCACCCCCGTTTCATGGGAGTTAATAAAATGAATAAAGTACTCGTTATTGTAGCGCATGCTGATGATGAAGCCATCGGTTGTGGTGGAACATTACTAAAACATAGTGATAACGGTGATAAAATTCAAATAATTTATATGACAAATGGGATCAGCGCACGCAACACATTAATACAAGAAAAAGAGCAAAAAGAAATTAATAAACGCCTCAACGCTCAACAACAAGCTTGTCAACTTTTAAATACTGATAAATTTTATAACTATGATTTTCCTGATAATCAAATGGACCAAGTACCGTTAATAAATGTCACTCAAGCTATTGAAAAAGTTATCGATGATTTTCAGCCAAATATGATATATACCCACCATGGAGGTGATTTAAACATCGACCACCGTATTGTTCACCAAGCTGTAATGACCGCTTGCCGACCACAACCGAATAGTACGATAACAACAATTTTAACCTTTGAAGTTAATTCAAGTACCGAATGGTCAAGCACTAGCATAGGCGATTACTTTATGCCTAATTATTTTATCGACATATCACAATTACAAACGAGAAAACAACAGTTATTGGCGTATTATCAACCAGAAATGAGAGATTTCCCTCATAGCCGCTCAATAAAAGCCATTAATATTTTAAATCAGTGGCGTGGAAATCAAGTAGGTTTAGAGCGAGCAGAAGCGTTTATGCTGATCAGAAAAATAGTGTAGATATGGCTAAACTTAGAGCCAGTTATTTTATAGCCAACAATTCGTGTTCTAATAAGATATCAAATCAACAAAAAGGTAAGCACATGAAAACCATTAGAATATCAAGTCCACAGGTGCCGTCCGTTTATTTACAAACTATCACTGAACAAGATGCCAGTTATGAATATGTAGAATGGTTGAATGACCCTCTGATCAATCAATATTTAGAAACCAGATTTTATGTACAAGATTTAACAGCAATAAAAAACTTTATCCATTTAATGATATCCGATCCTAATGAACATTTATTTACCATTCGTTTAAAAGAAAGTCATAAACATATTGGTAATATTAAAATAGGCGGTATTAAGCCTCATCATCATGTTGGTGAAGTGAGTTTATTTATTGGTGATAAAAAATCTTGGGGTAAAGGTATTGCCACTCAAGCTATTCAATTAATTTCTCGCTATAGCTTTGAATACTTACAATTACGTAAATTATCTGCTGGTGCATACAAGCCCAATATTGGTAGTACTAAAGCATTTTTAAAAGCGGGGTTTAGCAACGATTGTGTTTTAAAAGATCATTATATGTTAAATGAACAACCATGTGATTTAGTCGAAGTTTGCCTATTTAAACGACAACAATACATACTACCGAAACTCATAGTTGAAATGCCTAGCGCTTGAATAAAAGAAATTTATACATCTTACTAGGAATTACAGCCTCTTGATAAATTTCTTCTAAAACGTTTATCCTACTTGATTACTAAATTTTTGCTGGTTTATTGTAACCATTTAGCAATTCAGCGTATAAGTACCTAAAATGTTTTTTCATTTCAACAAGGGTATCGCTTATATAATTCATTCTCATTGCTTCATTAGTATAGCTTGCGCAATTAGTCATAATGGTACTTTGAAAATAAATCATCGAACCTTTCATAAATCGAAAATATAACATGGTGTCTTTTCGAGTTGATAACAAGTATATATAATCATTTTGTCTTGAAAACATAGCCGATAATTCAGCTCGAGAATGAATAGGTTCATCTAAAAATTCAATAAATGTATCAATAACTATTTTAAACTTAAGTAAAAATTGATCCTGAAGAAAATTATGCACATATTTTTTACTTCGTGAAAACAAACTAAATGAATCATTAAAAACACTATCGAGCTCTTTATTAACATCTAACGTTGATTTTTCAATAGATACATCTTTAAAAGCTAAAGGCTCAGCACCTCTTATTTTAGCTCCATCAGAACAATTATAAGTATTTACATTTTTAAAATCTTGCAACGCAAACTCCATAACGCCTTTAGACGAATCGAATATTTGTGTAGTAAGTACCTCATCCCTAAAGTTTCCTTCCGTTACTCGGCTACTTCCTTTAAATGCTTTATTAGTTGAGTCTTTTCCTTGCCACTTTCCTTCATAATACATACTACTTTTAGAGTGATGATGTCCATCATCAACAAAACCTAAATCAACGCCAAGTAAATAAATATTTTTAAAGCCTAAATGTAACATCGCCATTAATGCCGCATTCGAAACAGTTGGATTACAATATTTAACTATTTCAAAACTATTTTCAGGGGAAAGAAATTTAACAAAATCCATACCTCCATCATTTATTTTGAGCATAGTATAAGCTTGTGAAAATCGTTTTAACAAGCCTGTATACACTGTATTTAAAGCAATAATAGGAATAGTTTTTATAATTTTTTGTTCATCATCAGTAAATAGATGGTAATGATCATCAAGCCCTGCTGTTCTTTCCATTTCTATATGAATATTAGGAATGATATTATGATGCAACAAACTTTTAAGAGCAGTACCACAACTAACAATAACAACATTATTTTGACGTTCTTTTAATAACTCAATGTCATTATCTAAAGAAGGGCCATTACCAACAATAATGACAGGGAGCTCTTGTACAATATTTTCAACTTGATTATTGTATTTAAGGATAGGAAAGCCACTATCTATATTCTCCACAGTATGAATTAAACTTATAATTTCATCTTCAAAAAAGCCCCACCCAGCACTATACCTGTGCGCAACTTCATGAAGTAATTTAAATGCCTCTGTATTTTTCTCACTTAAATAATGTCGATAAGCAAAAATACGACTAACAAGGTAAAAACCATTAACTTTTAATAATTCGTTAATTTGGTTAACGAACTGTGTATCATTATTGCCCACACCTATGGTAAAAGAACCACCTAAAGCGCTACATTTATCAATTAAAGGCTTAAAGTCAATACAATGCATCGCCGCATAAAAAACATCTGCAGAAGCTTCATATAAATAAAAAACTTTAATATCTTTGCGCTTAAAAAGCTCTTCTATTTGATAACCTAAGCCACAACCTATCATACAAAAAAAATCTAATTGCGGTTCTTTCCAGGGAACCTCAATTTGTAAATCAGATAATTGCCCAGTTTCTTGCTTTTGTCTTTCAGTTATTTTTTTTAATACTCGCTCATGTTCAAATACGGGTTTATCAGAAAATGATAAACCATAAGAAAAACATTTTGGATTTTGAGCAAATACATCTACTTGTTCAATAGCTAGCTTTTTAGGATCACCATCATAAACTAAACAACCATTATCAATTAAATTTACATTGTTATTATCATCTATCGTTAATAATGTATTTCCTTGCTTATAATCTTTAAAAAAATCATATAAATCGGGAAGGATATGTTTAAAAACTTCCATATTAGTTAAAAAAGTTGCTCTTAATAATTTGGTTGTCATATCTAGTGATAATTTATTCACGTTTAAGCCTTAATGTTTAATTATCTATTACTATCAATATAAAACCAGCAATAATTACGCCAATTATCTAGATGACTTTATGATTTAAATAGATTTTTTAATTTTAGTATTCGAATCCTAACACTTTGCTAGCAAAATATTATTTTCTTTGTAAGTTCCATTTAATTGTTTTGAAATAAGTTTTATTGTCTAAATGATATTTGATCTGTAGTTTCAACTTTTTTATTGTCGTAGCAGGTACAGCACTATGATCAGCTAACTTTTCTCTTGAAGTTTTAATGATTTTCTCATTAAAAGAAGCCATTTGCACATTAAGATCTGTACATATATTACTGATAATAAAGATAATTTATTCATAAAAAAACATTTAATAGACACTATTATACCTATTATACTGTATAAAATAAAATTATGGATATAACTGTATCTAGCTTTAATGAACTAGTTCACGTGTTGCAGGTTGACATATAACGATATGGATAATGTTGTAGGTTGGCATTTATGCCATCAATAGTACTGTCAATAATGCCACGATAGTAGTGATAGGCTAAAGCCTAACCTACAAACGTAAGTATGATGCTATCTTGCTATTTTCATTAAGATAACTGTTTTTTAGATACATTCATTCGATAGCATTGATAGCTTCAAATAGTTATTTATTATTATCTCTTATTTTTGGGTATAACCAGGTAACGCAGCTAACGAACCTTTTAGAGATTGAGTAGTTCCATTCAATTTAGAAACAATCAAATCCATAGCATTAAATTGTTTAAATAAACGTTTTTCATATGCCGACATACGACGATTAATATCAGCTTCACGACGATCCACCTCTAATAGCTTCTTAAAAAGAGAATCTGTTTTACCATCAATAATACCTTTTGATACATCAACATCACCTTGCACTTTAGATATACTATTATCAATAATAGCGCCTAAAAAATCATTCATTTTAGACGTTATACCTTCAGAAAAACTAACGGTACTGTCAATTGTTGCTGAGGCAATTGAAAGCCCAAAATCTGAGGTAGCTCCTGCGCCAACTGCAACCACGCTCAACTGTGACGTAGCATTATTAGACGTAAATTGTAACTTGCCATTCACCATACTTACGGTAACAGATTCACCCGCTGCAGATAAATTAGCGTCAGCATTTAATAACGTTTGAATAGTCGTAGTTACATCACTCTCAGAAGTAAATGATTGCCCACTTAAATCTAATGATGTCAATAATGTACCATCAACACTCAATTGAAAAGTGCTACTTGCTGCGGCATTAAATGCATAATTTTTTACTGCGTCGCTAGCATGGTAAATAAAATCACCCCCTTTAACTTCAACCCTAATACCACTCGCCTTACCGCTAGTACTTTGTGCTAATAAAAATTGACCATCGCCCAAAGCTGCAGCGCCATTTATTGTTCCCTCTGCGTTTACACCTGAGGCTCCACCGCCAACTGACAGACCTAAATTAGAAGCATTAGAGGTATCACTTAAACCTAACTCAGCCAAGGCTGTAGCGCCTACATTGCTAATGGTAACATTTCCTCCCGTAGTAGACTTAATAGACAATTGATTGTTAGCGATAGAAACGGTCGCACTTTTCCCAGTTTGCGCTAATATTGATGCTTGTAATGCCGAGATAAAATCAGACTCGACATTATAACTTCCAGACAAGTCAATACTCCCAACACTACCATCAATACTGATATCAAAGGTACTTGAGGCAGAAATAGCTAAAGATGGAGTCGAAAAATCAAGGTTAGGCGCACCTGTTACACTATCATCTAAGGACAAAACAGCAATTAAAGAGCCACTGCCAAAACGATTAGAGTTAATGGTTAACTGTTGGTTTTTAATACCAACATTCACAGCAACACCTTTGTTTTTTAAAGTAGCATCGGAGTTTATTTGTGATTGAATTTCAGCAATTAAAGATGTTTCAGAGGAGTAACTGCCCGTGGTTAGCTTAATTTCATTCGATAAAATACCATCCACACGCATTATAAAACTATTATTGCTTTCGTTAACAACAAATGGTGTGACAGAAAAATCCGCTGGAAGTGTTGCCCCGCCAGTTAATGTAGCCTGAGTTGCAACTTGACTAACATTAACATTGTATGTGCCTTCTTTAGTTAACGAACTTGAGCTAACATAACTAATACTGGAGTTAGATGATGTTCCTGACTTTGCAAAAAATTTAGCTACATCAGCAATATGATTAGAAAGAACTTCTGAAAAAACAGCTAATCCTGTAGAACTGTCTTCATTAATACTTAATGTTCCATCACGCCGAGTAGTAATACCTAAATCACTCATACTTTTAACTGAACCACTAATATCTGTTAATCGGGTATTTAAAATAGATCGCATAAAACTTTCAATACTACGTATAGAGGCATCTCCAATAAGCACCCCTTTATCTGTAGGTGAATTAAACGCGGTAAACTCAGCTATTTTTGTCGCCACATTATTATAGTTGTCAACAAAAGCTCTAATTTCTGATTCAATAGTCGAAGTATCAGGAACGACGCTAACCTTAACATTTCTGCCTATTTTGGCACTTTTTAAATCAAACGTTACTCCCTCAATTAACTTATCTACTTTATTACTGTTTCGTGTAACAACTAAACCATCAAAAACCACCTTTGCATCTTGTGCCGCCAAAGATTGGTCCATATTATTCAATGTTCCATTATAGGTTAATACTGACAAACCTGATGTGTCGGTATTATTTCCATCGTTATCAGTAGTTGTTATTTCCATTGCCCCATTAGCACCAAACTTATCATTTTGCAGGGATAATCTGTAGCTGTTACCATCATATAAAATGCTTGCGCTAACACCATAACTACCATTATTAATAGTATCACGTATATCACTAAGGCTTGCATTAGCCGCAATAGTTATATTTTGATTCGTTGAATTTGCATCGGGGGTAAATGTTGCTCCACTATAAGAACCAAAGCGAATTTGTACGCTACCGCCGCCCACCACATCATTAACAGAATTGTAAACATTAGTGGCTTTAGTAATAAGCGTATGTTGCTGAGCTAACGCTTGAACTTCTATATTATAAGTACCAGGTTTAGAACCAAAACCTGTTGTTGCAGTAACAACACTACTGTCGCTACTTGTTGCCGTAGCCGCATTATAAGTAGAATTTTTATTTAACGAGGTATAAGAAGATTTAAGCGATGACAATAAGCTATTAACTTTTCCTAATGCAGATATTTGTGCGGTAACCTTTTCTGCTTCTTTGGTTAAAGCTTTAATTTGAGGGTCTTTTTCCGAAGCGACTAAGCCAGTAACAATACTATTAATATCAAGTCCTGTTCCTAATCCTGTTGATGTTAATGCTGCCATAGTTTCCTCCTCAAATTTTAGCTAAACATTAACTAAAATTTATTTTACCTTTATAAATATTATAACTATTTCTAATATTCAACAAAAAATAGATACTGAAACGAGTTAAATATGACGTATATTTAACCGCCCGCAAAAGCAAGCAAAAAACGCACCACATTACCGGCGTTTCATTATATAAATGAATGTATTCAACAACCTGTAAATTTTCACTTATGCAATTAACTTAATAGACTAAAGCCCTACCGACTACAATGTTACAGCTAAGAATCTACACTTTTGAATTAAAAAGCACTCCCTGTACTTGCTCTAAATTTGATAACAATTTCAATGCATCTTCTGAAGGAAGTTGACGAATTAATTCTCCAGAACCTTTTTCATAAACGGCAATAACTAATTGGCCACTACCTTCATCTACAGAAAAGTTAAGATCTCTACCTGCCGATAAAGCCTTGTTTATTTTGTTTACTACCTCAGTTAAGTTAGACTTTTGTGTTTTATCCGTAACAGTATTATCTAAAGCAGTCGAATTAGAAGTTTTTTTAGTAGAATCTTCACTTTTTTTGTTGATGCCTGAAACATCAGTTAAAGTGTTGTCTTTCACTGTGCCATTTTCACTACGGACAATGACACTAGCAACATTAGATGCAACTTCAATATTATTCATAACTCACCTCAAAAACAATTATTAATTTACAAACCACAAAGGCTCTCTAAATTAGAGAGCCTTTTTTGTCATTTGTACCGACTCAACTCTTACTTACCTTAGTAATGATAGTACAGCTTGCGGTGCAGAGTTAGCTTGCGACAACATCGCAGTACCTGCTTGTTGTAATATTTGCGCTTTACTCAGTTTAGAGGTTTCTGCAGCAAAATCGGTATCTCTAATTTGTGAATTTGCGGCTGAAATATTTTGCGAAACATTAGCTAAATTAGAAACAGTAGAACTTAGACGGTTTTGTATAGCACCTAATTTACCACGAGACTGGGTTATTTTGGCTAAAGCATCATCAATACGACTAATTGAGTTTTCTGCATTACTTACATTAGTAACACTTAAGCCAATACCTATCGCAGTTGAATTACCACCCGTATCAGACAAGCCTAATTTATCTAATGCAGCAATTTTTGCTGCTTCTGTACTTGCACCACTGGTAACGACAACATCTTTACCATCTTTACCCGTTAAAGTAAGATCACCACGGTTAATATCTGATGCACTTGCAGATTCACCAACAGAACGACCCGCAGTATCATCAATCACGCCATTTGCTGCAATCCCTGATAAAGTTGTACCAGTAGAACCCTGTGCTATAGATAAAGCGATGTCTTGACCCGATACTGATGTTAATTCTAATTTACCTGCTTCAGTTGCTGTTGCTACAACCCCTTGTAAACCTGCTCCATTAATAGCCGAAACCACCTCATCCATTGACGATGCTGTTGACAAACCAGTAATAGCCACACCATTAATTTTCAATTGGTCTGTGTTAGTTGCTGTTGTTGTATCTGTAGTCAACCCTCTAACTCCAGTTACATTGTTGGCAGTGTCAAAAGCAATAGTATAATCTTTGGTTGTTGACGCTTGTGCCGTAACGCCAGTTTGGGTACTTATTGCGTTAATAGCAAACGCTTTATCAGCAGCAGAGGTCCCTGTAACAGCACCTAAATCAACTCCGTTGATAGTCACTTTGTCAGTAGCTAAAACACTTGTACCTGTCACTGCCCCACCTGTTACATTATCTGAACCAACCTGATTATTAAACCCAATAGCTTTCAAATCTGAAATAGTGCCAGTACTGGTTGTTGCTATAGATATTGCGTCACCTGAGGCCGAAGTAAGTGAAAGATAACCATTATAAGTTCCATCTGACAAGCCGGTGTTACCACCATTTGCAACTGTAATTCCCTTGCCCGTATCATTAGAAAGCACCAAGGCACCTTCATTATTTAAGGTTGCTGTAACACCAGCTGCATCACGATTTATATTATCAGCTAGTTCTTGCATAGAAGATGCCTGACCTATAGTGTCACCATTAATTGATAAAGTAGCAGCACTAACACCCGACGCACCAGAAACACCATTTAGAACATTGTATGCTGAAGCAGTAACACCTGTAGCACCTGTTTGTATATTAATTGCTGTTTTAATAGCATCAGCACCAGTACCTGTACCTGTAATACTAACATCATTAATTTTAATATCATTCGCAGTTAAAGCACCATCTGTACGACCACCATTAAGATCGCCTAAACCAGAAACAGCATTAAGGTTTAAATCTTGAGTCGTAACACCATCAATTTTAAATCCTAATGTATCGCCTTTATTAGCCCCAATTTGAAGGCTAATTGATTTATTTGAACCATCGAGTAAATTAATACCATTAAATTGCGTTACTGTAGCGATTCGATCTAACTCACTATAAAGTTGATCAACTTCTTCTTGAATTGACGCTCTGTTAGACGCTGAGTTGGTGTCATTTGCAGACTGAACGGATAATTCACGCATACGTTGCAAGATGTTAGTCATCTCACTCATTGAACCTTCAGCGGTTTGCGCCATTGATATACCATCATTGGCGTTACGAATACCTTGATTCAAACCACGAATTTGTGATTCCATACCTATTGAAATCGCTAAACCCGCAGCATCATCTTTAGCACTGTTAATTCTTAAACCAGAAGATAAACGCTCCATAGCTACATTTCCGGCCGCTTGAGATTTATTTAATTGACGCTGCGCGTTCAATGACATTACATTTGTATTTACTACACTTGGCATAATATGCTCCTACGATTTAGCTTATTTCAACAGATAAGTCTGAAGAATTTGATTATGTCAATTACTTGACTTACCTTTTTATCGGAAGCATTTAAATTTACTTTAGTAATTATTTTGTTTTTATTTAAAATTTGTTGTTTTACTCATTTATGGCACTATTGATTACAGTATCGATGGTGTTAATGGCATAAATACCATCCTACAATATTCCATACTATTATAGACATAAACACCAGCCTACAAACGGGCTTTAATTTATTTTCAATCTATTCTTTATAGCAAAAAAACGGCATAAATGCCGCTTTTTTATGTTTTTATAATTACCAACTTATAAATATTATCCTTTTAATAATGACAATACGTTTTTAGTAGAGGCATTCGCTTGCGATAACATAGCGGTACCCGCTTGTTGTAATATTTGTGCTTTACTGAGTCTTGATGTTTCTACAGCAAAATCAGCATCTTTTATTCGTGAATTAGCAGCACTTAAATTTTGTGATACATTAGCTAAATTAGAAATAGTAGAACTTAAACGATTTTGTATCGCACCCAGCGAACCGCGTGAACTAGATATTTTTTGTAACGCATCATCAATACGAGCAATACTATTCTCAGCATTTGCCACACTGGTAACACTTAAACCTATACCTATTGCCGTTTTACTACCGCCAGAATCACTTAAGCCTAACTTATCTAATGCGGTAGTTTGCTCAGTTTGCGAGCCCGCTTTACTAGATATAAGTACATCTTCATTATTCTTTCCGGTTAAGGTTATAGAACCTCTATTAGTATCTGATGCACTTGCAGACTCAGCAACTGAACGACCCGCAGCGTCATCATAAACACCGATGGTAGTAATACCTGATTGTATAGCGCCAGCAGGATTAACTACTGTTAAGGCAACATCTTGCCCTGAAACTGATGTTAATTCTAATTTACCTGCTTCAGTTGCTGTTGCTACAACCCCTTGTAAACCTGCTCCATTAATAGCCGAAACCACCTCATCCATTGACGATGCGGTTGTCAAACTAGTAATAGCTACACCATTAATTTTTAATTCATTCGGAGCTGAACCAGTTAATCCTTTAACTCCCACACCAGTAGTGGCATCATTACCAAAAACAATGGTATAATCTTTGGTTGTTGACGCTTGTGCCGCAACGCCAGTTTCAGCGCTTATGGCATTAATAGCAAATGCTTTATCGGCTGCTGAAGTACCAGTAACGGCACCTAACTCAACACCATTAATAGTTATTTTGTCAGTTGAAGTTATGACATCTCCATTAACTTTACCACCTGTAATTTTATCTGAGCCTGTTTGTATGTTAAAACCCATTTCTTTCAAGTCAGCAAAAACAGCCGAACCTCCAGGTCCAGTACCTGTAGTTAACGCCGCATTTTCCTGAATACTAATAGGACTACCATCTGAACTATTTAAGGAAACAAAACCTTCATAAGTACCTCCGACTAACCCTGTATTACCAATATCACTACCCCCAACAGTAATAGTTTTTCCTGTATCATTCGTTAAAACTAATGCACCACTATTACTTAAAGTCGCTACAACTCCCGCTGCATCTCTATTGATATTAGAAACTAATTCACTCATACCACCCGAGGCACCAATATTTACCGAAGCCCCACCACCAACAGCTACAGTTAAGCCACCCGACGAAATAACGCCTGAGCCGCCAGCAACGCCTTCAACAACATTATAAGCTGTTGCAGTAACACCAGACGAGCCAGTATTTGCATTAATAGCCGTAACTAAAGTATCAGCACCATTAGTAGCACCAGCAGCTAAACCACTAATAGTAACCCCATTAATTAGGACAGCATCAGACTGTGTACCACCAGCAATAGATTCAATACGACCACCATTTAACTCTCCAGTGGCAGTTACCGCATTAAGGTTTAAATCTTTAGTGGTAACCCCTTCAATCTTAAATGAAATTGAGTCACCTGCATTGGCACCAATTTGAAAGTTAGTAGCACCTGCAGAACCATTAAGTAAATTAACACCATTAAACTGAGTTACTGAAGCAATTCGATCTAATTCACTATATAGTTGATCAACTTCATCTTGAATTGATGCTCTGTTAGATGCTGAGTTGGTATCATTAGCTGATTGAATAGACAGTTCACGCATACGTTGCAGTATGTTAGTCATTTCATCCATTGCACCTTCCGCGGTTTGCGCCATAGAAATACCATCATTGGCATTTCGAATGGCTTGATTTAAGCCACGAATTTGTGACTCCATACCTGTTGAGATAGCTAAACCAGCGGCATCGTCTTTCGCACTATTTATACGAAGACCAGAGGATAAGCGTTCCATAGCCTCATTTTGCATTAACTGCGATTTATTTAATTGACGCTGTGCATTTAGCGACATTACATTAGTATTAATAATCTGTGGCATGGTTAGCTCCTATGATCTTTTTTATCTTTATTGCCGTTTTTTTGGCTATTGGCAATCAGTTGCCGCTCAGTGTCAAAAAACCGTATTGTTTAATCGTTAATCAGGCTTTTTGTTATAGATACTGTATACATGCTAATTTTGTGCCAATTAACAAAAAAATTAAATAGAAAAATTAAATAGAAAAATTAAATAAGAAAATTTTTAATAATTAGCGGATAAGATCAAATAAATTCAGACGCTGCAGCTGTACAAACGTTTGCTGTGCCACTTCTAATGACGTTTGTTGTATTTTTAAATCGCTGATCGCTTTTGCCATATCTAAGTCTTCCAATCGAGACATAGCATTCTGTGCAACTAATTTAAAATCTTGACCTATTTCTTTTTGATTACTGAGAGTATTCATACGTGCTCCCACTTTTGAACGCGTATTTACTATATTATTAAATGCGTTATCTAATTCTATTTTTGCCATATTCATTTGTGTTAAACGTACCGCTTCTTCTACATCAGAGGCTCCTGGTATCCTTAAAGTATCGATAGCACCTTGAATAGTGGAAAAAATATCTTTGTTAGCACTAGGCGATAAGGTGAAATAATCATTATTAATAGGCTGACCTTTAATTTGAGTACGTAAACCATTAATTTCTATAGATTGATTTTCAGAATATTGTGTAGGAGCAATATATTTATTAATTTGATAAGTATCTGCAGCAACAGGAACTCCCTCAATATCAAGACTCATACCATTAATTGTGATAGTTTGTGTTGTAGCTATATTTGCATTGTAGATAGCAGGTAATGAGGATTGACCATTAATCTGTACTTCAAATTCTCCCGGCGTTGCCGTTGCTAAAAATTGTGCATTAACTGAATTACCTGCAGTAGGAAAAACATTAGCAGGATTGACATTAGCAATATTAGGGTTATTTAAATCTACGCCTGTTAATTTAACTTTGGCAGTTCCTGTAACGGTTGTTGGATCGATACCATAAACACTGTATTTTACAGGTAAACCAGCCCCTGGTTCGGTAAAATGAATGCTATACTCTTCGTCCGTGAAGTTTTTAGATATGTTAGGATCAAATATAACGGCTTGGTCAATAACCCCTGTGCCTTTATTCGTACTACCTACTGTTGATACAAATGAACTATTGCCATTTTTTAAATTCATCAGTAAATCAAAACCGTTATCATTAATACCTGCATTAACCCCTGGCCCAACTTGAACATCACGTAAGCCTCTATCACCTAAATATTTTACAGACCCAAATTCATTAAGTTGAAATGGTTTAGTATCAACATCATAGCCTGAAAAAATATATTCACTATTACCATCTGTTGTATTGGCTAAACCAACTAGTTCACTCTTTAACTGTTCTAACTCAGTAGCTATGGTTTCATAATTTTGTAAGTTGTAAGAGCCATCTCCAGTAGAGACTAAGAGTTCTCTGGTTCGTTGTAATAAGTTAACCATTTGTGCCAATGCGCTTTCTTCTTGAGAGTTTGCCGTATCAGCAACTTCAATATTTTGTAAATATTGGCTATTAACCGCAATACTTTTATTTAAACGTTGAATAGAAGCAGCAGCCACAGGATCATCCGAAGCATAAATAACACGTTTACCTGCAGCAAGATGAACGTTTAATTCACTAGTTTTAGCCTGAGCATTTAAAATACCGCTAATACTTCGCTGATAAAATGTTTGTGTTGAAATACGCACGACACACCTCGATTGATGAAAAACAAAAACTTACTAATTTATTAAACAATACGATGCAAAAATCACACCAAAATACAAAATAAATCATTAATGATTTTTGAGAAAAGGTTGTTCGATAAACAAACAAAATATAAAGGTCAGTGGCGAGTTTTTATAATAAGTTATGAGCTATATTGAATTGTCATTATACCTAGAAGAGTGTTATGACTAACCACCTAATCGAAGTAAGGTTTGCATTAATTCATCTGCAACTTTTATCACTCGCGCAGAGGCATTGTAGGCTGATTGAAATTGTAGTAGTTGTGAGGCTTCTTCATCTAAATTAACCCCCGATTTAGAGGTCATTCGAGATTTAGATTGATTAAATAAAACCTCTGATGACTGTAAGCGTACTTTTGCTGAACTGGTTACAGAGCCAACAGATGCTGTTAACAGTGCATAATTATCTTGAAACGTTGAACGACCATTATTTAGCTTTTTATTGGTTTGAAATGAGGCCATAGTTAGTGCATTAATATTATTACCAACACCTGTTTCATTAAAGTCGATAGTAAATTTATAACTGTCTAGCGCGGCGGTATCTTGAATTTGTATTTCAATGTCAAATCCTGCATGGCTTATTGTTTGTGTGGGAGGAGTAAAAGCTAACCCCGTTAACGGTGTCCCTGAAGGTTCTTCAATAGGTACACCCGTATTTGCATTAACTATTTGATATTGAAAGGTGCCCGCAACAGGCTCTGTTATTTCAATACGTAATCCTCTAGCTGGCGTGATGGGATTTGTGGTTAAATTTTCAATGGTTGGATAATTAATATCACTAGAGTTATTGATTTGTGTAATGCGGGCTTTGCTAACACCCGTATTCGCGGCATCATTAGTTATTAACAGTTGATTTGCCGCGGCGGCAAATAATTCTCCCTGTTTCATTGTCACCGAAATATCATTTGCACCAAGCCTAGTTGGTCTTAATTCAAAGCGCTTACCTACTTGCAGAGGATCAGTGGCACTAATTGAATCAACATTGATGCTAAAACCATATTTTTCAACATCTATATTTTTTGATATTGATAAATCTTGCGCACCAGCAGCTGGCAATGTTAATTGCGAGCCATCGGTTAAATTAGTTAACTGAAATTGTACTGTTTGCGGCGGACCTGCGGCAAAACTCGTCACTTTTAATTCAAAATCATCGGCAGTTAATTTACCAACATTTTCAATTTGTACGCCTAACTGCGCAGTTCCTAAATTGTCATTGGTAGGTAATACGCGTCGCCATGTAGTTTGTTGTTCATTAAAGTCATTGAAAAAATTAGTGCCCACTTGCATATTCAAATCAAGACCTAATTTTTGTTGCTCATTCATTAAATGACCAATACCAATGGCAGTTTGCCCTAATTGATTAAATGCAGGTTCTAAAACGGTATCTCTAAATTCATAAATAGCTTGAATTTTACCGCCCATACGGTCACCACGTAAACGTTCAACAGAACCATTAGTATTTATTGCTAGCTCAAACTTAGCATTATCGCTACGGTCAACAATAGCTTCTATTTTTAATGCTTGCTGTCCTAGCACTAGGGGTTGTCCTGTACCGATAAATAAATTAATCATGCCATTATCAAGCTTTACCGTTGACACGTTGGTAAATTCACTAAGATCTAATACCAATTTATCTCGCTGATCGAGCAAATCATTGGGTAAATTTTTACTACCATTGCCATTGGATAATTGTATTTGATTATTTACCTCAGCTAAATTTTTAGCTAATGCCGTCATTTCTTTGGCGATATTTTCAACATCATCATTAGTGGCTCGATATTGAATATCTAATTGATCATATAAACGACTATATGTAGAGGTCATATTACTAGATACTTGAATTAAATTATTACGTGATTCTAACGAATTAGGATGATCAGCAACAATATTTAGCGCTGAAAAATATTGCGCCAATGAATTACTAATTGAGGTGTTTTTATCTGAAATAACCTGATCAACACGATCTACACTATTAAAAAAAGCTTGGTTAAAGCTATTACTGGAGGTATTTCCCTGCAGGTCTAAATAGGCAAATTGGTCAAAAACCCGTGTAACATCATCAACTTTAACCCCTAAACCGATAAAAGCATCACCAAAAGTTTGACCACCCGCAGAAACGATTTCGGTACGTTGACGTGAATACCCTTCAGTATTTACATTAGATATATTATGCGCAATAGTATCAAGTGCTTGTTTGGATGCTAGCAGCCCTGAAACTCCAGTTCCGTATAAGCTAACCGACATAATAAATCCTCCCTTAAACCGTATAATCAAACTGATATTTTAATAAATCAGTCTTTTAATAAATCAGTTACGCGCCCTAAAGTTGATAATATTTTCTTAGCATAATCAGGATCAGTCGCATAACCTGCTTTTTCTAATTCATGCAAAAAATGCTCCACATTATCAGTTTTATTTAATGCGTCTTTATATCTGTCATTAGTAGAGATAAAGTTAACAAAATCATGCACGCTATCACTAATAGATTGATAAACTCGAAATGGTGCTTTAACTTTCTTCATAGCACCTTGCTGAAACTCTAAAGTTTCTATAGTGGTTATATCCCCTTGCCAACGATTATCTGCTTTAATATTAAATAAATTGTTAGAACTTTGTCCTTGTGGGGTTTTAATTATTTTTCCCCCCCAACCTGTTTCTAATGCCGCTTGTGCAATAACGACAGCAAATGGAACGCCTAATTTCTGTTCTACTTGTTTAGCTGGCTCAATTAGCGCGGTAACAAAATCCTTAGGTTGTTCAAAACTAGGCGGTATTATTAAGTTTTTATATTCTGGCGCTAATGGAATATCATTATTTTCATCCGTCTTAACAGCATTTGAAGATTGGTTTTTTATATTGGAAATTTTATTTAAAACTATAGATGAATTTTTTTGTTTACCTAATGTACAGTCATTGCGTAATACACTGCTTGGTTTATAATTTTCATCTGCGCCACCAAGTTGACGAACAATCAAAGGCGCTAACCCTAATGAACCATTATTTGACAACTCAACAGCAAGTTGCTGATCATGCATATCTCGATAAAATTTAACTGATTGGGAATTAAACGGGCTGTCTGATTCTAAAACATCTTGTGCCTTACGCATACTTTTCAATAACATTTGCGTAAATAGCGACTCAAATTGTTTAGCAACCTTTCCTAGCGCCGCTTTTTTGTCATTCATATCTGCAGATTTAGACTGTAACTTAATATCATTTAAGCCGTTAAGATCTAAAAAATTACTCGCATCATTAATTCGAGAAGACATAAGTTGTTCCGTTAAATAATGATCAATTGACCACGTAAAGCGCCCGCTTGCTCTAGTGCCTCTAAAATAGCCATTACATCACCAGGGCCAGCACCAACATCATTAATCGCTTTGACTAGCGTATCTAAGGTAACGCCTGGATTAAAAACGAACATCCGCGAATCACTTTTATTTACATCAATAATGGATTGTTGTGTAACAGCCGTTTGACCATCAGAAAAAGCATTCGGTTGATTCACGTCGGGTGACTCGTTAATTGTTACCGTAATACCACCATGCGTAATAGCCGCAGGCAATATACGAACATCAGAACCAATAACAATCGTACCTGTACGAGAATTCACTACTACTTTTGCAGAAGGTCTATCTGGCACAAACTCTAAATTTTCAAGCATGGCTAAAAAACTCACTCGATCTGAAGGATCACGTGGCGCGGTCACTCTAACCGAAGTTGCATCTAATGCTTTTGCCGAACCAGCAATAAAATCATTAATAGTGTCAGTCAGTCGTTTTGCATTGCTAAAGCTAGAGTTTCTTAAATTAAAAGTTATATAATCACCCATCATAAAAGGGGATTGCACTTCTCTTTCAACGGTTGCACCATTGGCTATACGCCCAACGGTCGGCGTATTAACTAATACTTTAGAACCATCTAAACCATCTAAACCTAAACCACTCACCACAACACTACCTTGAGCAACCGCGTACGATTTACCATCCATACCTTTTAATACGGTTTCAACTAAGGTGCCACCACGTAAACTTTGCGCGCTACCAATTGAAGACACAGTAATATCTATCGTTTGTCCTGGCTTAGAAAATGCGGGTAATTCAGCATGAACAACAACGGCTGCAACATTTTTAATTTTAGGACGCAATTTATCAGGCATATTAATACCAAAATTATTAAGCATTGTTTTAAAGCTTTGTTCTGTATAACGACTTTTTTCACCTGTTCCTGGTAAACCAACAACTAAACCATAGCCTAATAACTGATTACTTCTCACGCCTGCAACATCAGTTAGGTCTTTGATCCGTTGAGCATATGTATTAAACGACAAGCATAAGGAGATCATCATCAACAGGCTTAAAAACTGATAAATTGATACGTTGAAAATTGAATTTTTCATCACAGAACCTCTAGCTACATTAGTCATTACAATGGCCACCAGCCACTGTTGAAAAACTTAGACAACCAGCCCTGTTCTTGCACATCAGCAAATGAACCTGTACCTGAATATTGAATACGTGCATTGGCAATTTTATTGGATAAAATAGTATTATTAGCACTAATATCAAGTGATCTAATAATGCCTGTTAAGCGTATATATTCATCACCATTATTTAAGGTCATCCACTTTTCACCGCGAATAATTAAATTACCATTAGATAACACTTTTAATACATTAACAGAAATATTACCGTTTAAACTATTACCTTGATTTGCTTTTGAATCACCTTTAAAATTCGATTTTTGATCTGCTCCAAAACCAATTGAATCTCCTTGAAAATTAACGGCTTTACCGCCAAAACCAATAACTGGCTTTAACGTTGCGCTATTTTCTTTTTTCAATTCAGTTTTAGAGTTTTTCTTTGCTTGGGTACTTTCATTTAAGATAACCGAGATAATATCGCCAACGCGGCGAGCCTTTGAATCTGAGTAAATATTATTGGCATAATGAGTATTAAATAGAGAGCCTGTAGGAATAACATTTACCGCTTCTTCTTCAGGTAAAATAGGCGCAAAATTGGGATCATCGGGTAATACTTTTACTTCTTGCACTGAAGCACAACCAGATAAAAAAACGAAACATATCGCTATACAGGTTAAATATTTCATTATTTTTCTCCTCTATGGATCTTTATGAAAACATAAAGCAAACAGTTACAATTGTTGATTAATGTTTTGTAGCATTTGATCAACTGCTGCAATAACTTTTGAGTTCATTTCATACACGCGTTGCGTTTCAATTAAGTTTACTAATTCTTCAGTGGTATTTACGTTCGATGTTTCTAAAGCGCCCTGTACCAACATACCAAAGCCAACCAAACCTGGTACACCTTCTTGCGGAGTACCACTTACCGCAGTTTCAACGTACAAGTTTTGTCCTATAGGTTGTAACCCAGCAGTATTAACAAAATTAAGTGTATTTATTTGACCAATGATAGAATTACTTGCTTGTCCTTGAACGCGTACTGATACTTCACCATCTTGTGAAATAATAATTTCTTGCGCATCATTAGGTACTGTCACTTGTGGTTGCAATAAATAACCAGCACCTGAGGTAACAAAATCACCATTAGCATTAAGGCTAAATTGTCCATTACGAGTATATGACGAGCTACCATCAGGCATTAGTATTTCAAAAAAACCGTCACCTTGTATCATGACATCTAACGAATTATCTGTTGTTAACATATCCCCTTGGGTATGAATTTTTTGTGTCGCTACAACCTTTGTTCCTGCTCCAATCATTAAACCAGATGGCATTTCAGTATCTTGTGCTGAACGTCCTCCTGGTTGATTTACCGTCTGATAAAGTAAATCTTCAAATACTGCTCGACTTTTTTTAAAGCCCACGGTACTCGCATTAGCCAAATTATTAGAAATAACTGATATTTGCTTGGTTTGCGCATCTAAGCCTGTTTTACTTATCCATAATGCAGGGATCATAATTCACCTCGATAGTTATATGTTAAATTCATTAGAATGCTCTTAATAAAGCGGATGCACTTGAATCATTTTCTTCTGCCGTTTTCATTAGCTTTAATTGCATTTCAAATTGACGTTGTAAATTAATCATTTGTGTCATTTCATGAACAGGATTGACGTTGCTAGATTCTAGTGCTCCGTCTCTTATCGCAACATTCACATCAGCCTCGGTTGTTTTACCATCCTTGCGACGAAAAAAACCATCCGCGCCTTTTTCTATGTCTCTAACATCTGGATTAACAAGCTTTATACGAGCAACTTCTTCTTGTA
This sequence comes from Alteromonadaceae bacterium, assembly GCA_015491935.1. Lineage (GTDB taxonomy): Bacteria > Pseudomonadota > Gammaproteobacteria > Enterobacterales > Alteromonadaceae. Next base: position 7,956 of record WGGB01000128.1, on the reverse strand, counting down.
CATTATTAGGTGCCCCTTCTGGCTGTACCATAATGGCACCATCTTTAGAAATATGAATATTACTGACGGGTAAAGGGATAGTAATAGGACCACTTTCACCCAAAACAACGCCGCCTTTAGCGGTTTCTAATTGCCCTTCTTCATTAAGGTGTAATTCACCTTGACGTGTATAAGCTTCTTCTGCAACCATTGATTTTACCGAGGCAAGACCAACTTTTGTACTTGCATCACCAACAGCAAGAGGTTGTATAGCGATCCAGCCATCACCTTCAATAGCTACATCTAATGGCCTACCTGTTGTTAATTGCGCACCCCTGTCAAAATTTTGACTGGGACTTTCAGTCATTGCAAAAACACGGGTAGGTAAACCAGCACCAAAATCTTGCATGCTCCTCGCCTGAGCTAAGTCAGCTTTAAAGCCTACTGTATTACTGTTTGCTAAATTATTCGCCGTAATGGATAAAGCACGCATATTTTGTTTAGCGCCACTCATTGCAATATAAAGCATCTTATCCATAGTCAATCTCACTATTTATTAATCGAAATAAAATAGAATAATGCAATAAAAATGCCAAATGATGTATTTAAAAAAATAAAGGTAGAAATGAGAGATAAAAATTTGCCACCAAGTAAATAACAAGGTGGCAATATAAATAAGAGTAGGATTAAACTTATCGTATTTGTAAAATATTTTGATTTAACGTATTACTTACCTCTAAAGCACGAGAGTTTGCTTGGAAGTTACGCTGTGCCGAAATCAAGTCGATTAATTCATTGGTTAAGTTAACATTAGATTGCTCAAGCGCAGATGAATTGATAGTACCATAAGTCCCCGACCCTGCTTCGCCCGCTAAAGGTTCACCCGATAAAATACTCGCTTTCCATGATGAACTCCCTACCTGTGTTAACCCTTGATTATTAGCAAAATTAACTAAAGCTATACGTGATAATGGCTGCGAAGTACCATTACTAAAACTGGCTAAAACTAAACCATCGGGGCCAATATCAATCCCCGTTAATCGACCTACTGGTAAGCCATTTTGTTCTAATGAGGTTACTTCAAAATTTGATGCAAACTGAGTGGGTTCATTAGGGTTAGGTCCAGCGGGATCTAAATTAAAGTCAACTTTAATAGTCTGCATTTGATCAGAGCCATTAGTTAATACGCCTGCACCTGGTGGAACAGGTGTAGGAATTGGAGAACCAAGGGGCACAGTCACTAAACCAACACTAGGTTGGATTGCTTTAAAATCTCCAGACGAATCAAAAACTAGTCGCCCTCCTTGCACACCAGCAGGAGCTAATGGTGAACCAGCAACAGTACCAACAGTATTCGACGCATTATTAGCAGGAGTTACTGTATCAGCAACTAAAGGCACCATAGTTCCATCCACGGCCGTAGTCACAATCCACTCATTAGGGTTAGTGGTTGGGTTATCTTTAATAAAATAATACGTCATCACATGACTTTTGCCTAAGGAATCAAATACACTAACCGAAGTAGAACTGTTATAGGTTAATGGATCTTTAGGATCAAAAGTTCCTGGCGCCCCTGTAATATAACTATCACCCGCAGGTAAATTCATACGAACATCAACGGCTGATGTTTTTTGTGGTGCTCCAGAAGAAGTAGGAATACGTACGGGTTTCGCCGTACTTAAACTCACCGATGATGATGAACCGTCCGTGTTAACATCAAAACCTAATAAATGTTCACCTTGTGAATTAACAATAAAATTATTATTATTTAGTTTAAATTCACCTGCGCGGGTAAATGATGTTTCTAACGAGGTGATATCTGGACGAGTAGCAAAAAAACCATTGCCAGTAATTGCTAAATCAAGTGAGTTATTAGTAAATTTAATGCTCCCTTGATGAAATTGCTGAGCAACATCTGAAGTTAGAACACCATCACCCACTTTAGTTTTGCCCGATGACAATAATGATGATGCATACACATCAACAAATTCAGCACGAGATTCTTTAAACCCCGTAGTATTAACGTTAGCAATATTATTCGACGTAACGTCTAAATCTTTTTGAGCTGCATTTAGCCCGCTTAACGCGACATTAAAAGACATATTTGTACTCCTACCTGTTTAACCTTGTGAAATTTCAGCAACGTCGGATAAAGACATTGAATTTCCACCCTGAAGATTTAATTGAACTTGCCCACCAGCACCACTTAAAGTAACGCTGTCAACATTTCGATATGTTAATGCTTGTAATTCTGAAGCCTGACCATCAACTAAGCCAGCAACGCGAAAACGATAAAAACCAGAACTTGCTTGTTGACCGTTAGCTAACTTTCCATCCCATTCAAAACCAAACTCTCCACGAGAGACATCACCCAAAGGTACTTGCTGTACAACTGCACCAGAAGAGTTTTCAACAAATACCATGACATTACTCGCCGGCTTATCAAGTTTGAGCTTCCCTTTAGTGGTATCACCATCAACCATTTCAAAACGATTATCATCAACTAAAACACTACGTCCTACCAAAGAGGATGCTTGTAACGCCTGACTTGAACCCATCATGCTAGAAAAATTTTCAAACCTATCATTTAATTTACTTATACCATCCGTAGTAGAAAACCCCGTCATTTGAGAGATCATTTGATTGTTATCAACGGGCTTGGTTGGGTCTTGATAAGAAAGTTCTTGTGTTAACAAAGCAAAAAAATCAGCTTGGGTTAACATATCATTACGTTCTTTGGCTACTGGGGTTGTTTCCTTCTGCCAACGCAAACCATCTAATACGCCACTATTTTTTACTGACTCCATCTTGAACTCCTAAATAAAAACATAAGTAAACTAAATAACCTTAAATCTGTTTAACGTTGACCTAATAACAAGGTTTTATTCACCATGTTTTTAGCTGATTCAGCTAACTGAACATTTGTTTGATACGAACGCGATGCAGAAATCATATTAGTCATTTCTTCTATAACATTTACATTCGGTTTAAAAATATATCCATCCTTATTTGCCATGGGATGATTAGGTGAGTATTCCATTTGCAGAGGTTTGTCACTCTCAACAATACCCAATACATCAACACCTACCGATGCTTCTTGCCCTGCGGCAGCTTTTTGTAATTGAGCGGCAAAAACTGGTTCTCTAGCTCTATACGTTTGATCAATACTACTACTCACACTATCAGCATTAGCAATATTACTCGCAGTAGTATTTAATCTAATGGATTGAGCTGCCATGCCTGTGGCACTGATATCAAATACATTAAATAAACTCATTATTGACCTCCCGTAATCGCTTTACGCATCGCTTTAATTTTGCCATTAATAAATTGTAAACTAGCTTGGTATTCTAATGAGTTTTGTAAATACAAGTTTCGTTCCACTTGTACATCAACAGTATTACCATCACCTGTATCGGGTTGATTGGGGACGCGATATTCTACATTATCATTTAATGCCATGCGCATATCTAAATGTTTACCGTTGGTTTTAGACATACTCATATTTTTATTTTGATTTTGCATTGATTGTGCTAGCAATTTTTGAAAATCCATGCCTTTTGCTTTATAGCCCGGTGTATCGGCATTAGCAATATTACTCGAAATCAATTCAGCTCTCTTACCTCTAAGTATGAGAGCATTCGTATTTAGTGCAAAAATATTATCAAGATTAATAGCCATAAAATGCTACCTCCATATTATTGAAAGTAGTCATTCAAGTTCTATACCAAGTTTAAATTATTTATTCAGAAGGGACTAAAGCAGATAAGAAAAATATTATTTATTTTTTTTGATAAATAATACCAGGATTGCAACGGATCATATTAAAGTCTTGACTTAGCCCCGATAAAGACTCAGAAGCGCCTAAAAACAGATATCCTTTAGGGTTTAACACACCATGTATTTGTGCAATAATTTTACGTTTTATATCAGGTGAAAAATAAATTAAAACGTTACGACAAAAAACAATATCAAACCGCCCCAACAAACTATAGCTATTTAATAAATTTAAATGTCTAAAGGTTACCATACGTTTTACATTATCTTTAAGCTTTAACATGCCGTTATCACCCGCTTCAAAAAACTGCTGTTTTCGTGTAGCAGATAATCCACGCGCTATCGCTAAACCATCATAATGTCCATATTTACAATGCTCTAACATAGTTTCCGAAATATCCGTGCCGACAATTTGCGCTCCAGAAGTAAGTTTTCCTAGATTTTTTTGCTGGTATTCTAACACTGACATAGCAATGGAGTATGGTTCTTGACCAGAGGAACTAGCTGCAGACCAAATTTTAACCGCAGAACGTTTTCCTGATAATTCTGGTAATAACTTATTTTGTAATAAAGTAAAGGGGTACTCATCACGAAACCATAACGTTTCATTTGTCGTCATGGCATCAATAACAGCGGCACGTAACTGCCGCTCTATTGGGCTTAAGGTTCGAGCAACCAAGTCTCCCAACGAGCTAACATTAAATTTAGACATTAATGGCGCTAAACGACTTTTAACTAAATATTGTTTATTTTCACCCAGTACAATGCCGCACTGCTGCTCTAAAAAGACCCGAAATTGTTGATAACTGTTATCATCTAGTTGTCTTGGTGACACTAATCATTACCTTTATATGTACTGTTTAATAAACTAGTTAATTATATACCCAAGCCACGTTAAGATACTAGCTTAGATACGCATTACTGAAATATATAACTACTACAAGTTGAATTAATTTAGCTCTCTATTTTCAACCATTTTTTTACTGCGGTAGCAAGTTCGTCAGGATGAAACTTAGGAATAAAATCTTCTGCTCCGACCTTTTCAACCATAGCATTATTAAAAACACCACTTAATGATGTATGTAATATAACTGGCACTTGCCGCATACGTTCATTTGCTTTAACTTCAGCCGTTAAGGTATAACCATCCATTTCAGGCATTTCAATATCTGAAATTAGCAAAGCCACTTTTTCATATAAACTATTTTCACATTCAGCTTCAATAGCCAATAATTGATCTAATGCATCTTGACCATTTTTGGCCAAAATCATTTTAATACCTAAAGGCTCTAACGCTCGTTTCACTTGATTACGCGCAACGGTTGAATCATCAGCAATCATTACAACCTTGTCACCCAAATCATCGCCAACGTGTATATCAATAACGTCTTCACTTAACTCTGTTGAAACAGGGTTAATTTCATTTAAGACTTTTTCAACATCTAATATAGAAACCATTTCACCATCTATTTCGGTAACAGCCGTTAAATAACTTGATTTACCAGCACCTTCTGGTGGTGGCATCATGTCTTTCCAGCTTAAGGTTACTATACGCTCAACGCCTGCAACCAAAAAACCCTGCACACTACGATTATATTCAGCAATAATAATAAAAGACTCGTCTGTCTGCTGTATAGCAGGAGCACCAATAGCCTTACTCATATCAATAACCGAAATGGTTTGTCCGCGAATATGCGCAACACCTTTAATATAACTGTCTTGTTTAGGTAAAACTGTCAGTTTAGGGCATTGTAAAACTTCTCTAACTTTAAATACGTTAATGCCGAAACGCTGTCGACCTACTAATTTAAATAACAACAATTCAAGTCTGTTTTGTCCTACCAACTGGGTTCGTTGATTAACAGAATCTAAAATACCGGCCATAGCAACCTCATAAAAATTTATTGTGCGTTTTTATATTGTAATTCTCTCTATTAAATTATAATAAATTCATAAAAAGAGGTACAATTCTTGATTATTAACACTTATAGCTTAACTTCCCGTTTAAATTTTGACACTATTTGTTAAGCCACCTTCGTCTACTATCTATAAGCATAGACGAGTATTTAAATTTACTTAATAAATTAATCACAAAATTATGAGCAAGTTAAAGATATTACTGTTATTTTCATGTTTTTCAAATCTATTTTCACCTTATACGCTTTCTCAAGAATTTGATAGTGTTTACCTTGAAAATTTAATAAAAACATATTTAGAACAACAATTAACTATTCCTGAACAAGGAAAGTTACAAATAGAGATCAGTGCAATAGATCCCAGAATAAAAATTAAGTCTTGTGATCAACTTTTAAAAATAAGCACGCCAAAAAAACATAAAAGTCGTAATATTAATGTACAAATAAGCTGTGACTCTCCAAATAGTTGGCGTATTTTTGTCACAGCAAAGATAAGCCAAGTTATTCCTGTTGTTGTTGCTCAACGCTACATTGCTAAAGGTTCTCCTCTTAGTAGCGACAATTTAATGGTTATATCTAAAGAAACGTTTAAAATTAGGGGCGAATATATAACTGCGCTTGACAAATTAACTGGTGTAAAAGCAACTAAATCAATTTCTAAAGGAAAAATAATCAATCGCAAAAATACTTGTTTGGTTTGTAAAGGCGAACAGGTTATCATCAATGCGAATGCTAATAATTTTAACATTCAAACATCAGGCATCGCGTTAATGGATGGAATTAAAAATCAAACGATTAAAGTTAAAAATAGCCGTTCAGGAAGAATTATTTCAGCAAAAATAAAATCATCAACTCAGGTTGAAATAAATTTATAATTTTAGTTAAGTTATTAGTTCTTTTGCCGATAACAAGTTAGGTAATAAGGTTAATTGCCAACAGGTAAATATTATGTCTATAAATATCAACAAATTAAATAGCAACACACCACAAGTACAACAAAAGGTTGAGCAACAGCAAGTCGCGGCAAAAGAGCAAGCAAGTCAAGCGGCATTAAAATCTGCTCAAGTAAAACATTCTGGACAAGACTCTGTTTCGTTAACACCTCAAGCTAAACAGTTACGAGAGTTACAAAAAAAAACGCATGATGCGCCAGAAATAGATCCGAAAAAAATAGCAAAACTGAAAAAGGCAATTATGTCTGGTGAATATAAAATTGATGCAGAAAAATTAGCACAAAATATGTCTAATTTTGAATTTGCTTTATCTTAATTTTACTTTGCTTTATTTAACTTTTTCAATAATAACGTCTAGAGTTATCGCAAGGTAAAGTACTAGATAAAATGAGAATAGAGTAAACAAAAGAGAATTAAAATGAACGTTGACAATATTAATAAATTACTAAATTTACAGTTAACTGCATTAACTAAACTGCAAACTTTATTAATTGATGAGTTAAGTCTTTTAAAAAATAGAGATCTATCAAGTTTAGAGGCACAAACACATGAAAAAGAAAAATCACTAACAAGCATAAATCAACTAGATCAAGCCATTAGTCAACATACTACGTTGAAAGATTTACAAAAAGAACCTCTTTTTCATAATAAAGTAGGACAAATTATTGAGTTATTCAAAAACTGTAAAGAGCAAAATGAAATAAATGGGCAAATAATCAATAACAGTCAAATATCAATCAATCGTTTTAAAAATATGCTACAAAAAAGCATTACTAATAATTCAATGACTTATGATGATAAAGGTAAAACAAATATTAATGTTCGCTCTATTGGCATTAAAGCTTAAAGTTAACCTTAAAAAATTAACTACCTTGCGATATTAGTTGTTTATAAACGACGTGGTTTTCCTAATTCAGGGCAATAAAAGTTAAAACGATAAAATTAAAAATAATCTACCGATTTAACTTCTCTTCTTCTTTGTTGTGTTTCATACAATGCAAAGACATCTTCAAAATTCAAACTGAGTTCAGTCGTATAAGTATCACCAACAGGATAACTTGCAAGCACTTTTGCTCCTCGAATGATCCCTTGTACTGATGCTTTTAATGTTTGATTTCTAATTAATAAATCTGACATTGTTGTTGAACCTGTAATTTGTTGACCATAAACTTGTTCAGCCAATTCAGCATAAGCGGATAGTTTTGATGCATTCATTGCCATTAGCATACGTTGTGTTTTATTTTTTGATTTTTGTAAACTAATAGGCGCGGTACCTATCTCCTTAAGCACAGGAAAACTTTTAGGTTTTACTGTTTGCCACTGTACGTGCT
>WGGB01000127.1 GCA_015491935.1 Alteromonadaceae bacterium | reverse complement strand
GGGAATGGTCGTCGTGAATCGTATGCGCATTTACCCATGCCACGTATGACTAATACTTATATGTTAGCGGGCGAAAGTAGCCCCGAAGATATTATTAAGTCCGTTAAAAAAGGTATTTATGCGCCTAATTTTGCGGGTGGTCAGGTCGATATAACCTCAGGTAAATTTGTCTTTACTACCGCAGAAGCTTATTTAATTGAAAATGGTGAAATTACTTCCCCGGTAAAAGGAGCAACTTTAATTGGTAGCGGTCCAGAAGCAATGCAAAAAGTGAGTATGGTGGGTAATGATTTAGCCTTAGATGCTGGCGTTGGTGTCTGTGGCAAAGACGGACAAAGCGTACCTGTTGGTGTTGGTCAACCCACGTTGAAAATAGATGAAATGACTATTGGTGGCACACAGTAGGTTAGCCGCAAAATAATTTGCTAGAACCTAGGTGGGCATTCGCGCCTCATGCACCACCCTACGGTGTATTTTATAGCTGAGTAGGGTGGGCAGTTTGCCCACCAGCAGCAATAAAGCGTTAAAACTGAATATGAGTTTTTAAATACTGGAATAATTCCGCAGAGTATTTTGCTGGTTTTTCAGCTTTATGCTCTTTGCTCGCTTGACGTACGAGCTGGCGCAGTTTTTGTCGTTCCATACCTGCATTATCGCTAAGTAATTTTTCGATTAATTCATTACCTTGAGTCATCAAGTTTTCACGCAATTCTTCTAGTTTGGTATGTTTGCTGCTTTCTTGCTGATGTTTGTTTGCCATAACATCAAGTGCTTGATTAATGGGGTCAAGATCAGTTTCTAATAAAATTTTCGCAATATGACGAATATGACGACGTAGAGCTTCATGTTTATTAGCAATTTTATCCGCAACTTCCATTGCATATTTTAAATCATCAGTTAGTGGTAATTTACTCCGTTGATGCTTAGACATATTAACGATGTTTTGAGCAAAATCTTGCAATTGATGCATTTCACGTTTAATTTCCGATTTACTTTTTAACTCTTCTTCTGGCAACTCATCAGCGAGTGCTAATTTTGCTAGCGCTTTTTTGCTCAATTTTTTACTCATAGTGCGATTGTTTTTCTGTGTCGATTAAATTTTTATGATGAATTTACTATTATATACATAATTGCCTGAGATTACTCACTCAAGTTAACGATCAATTATGTTATTCTATGTTTAATTGGTTTTTGAACAAAGAGTTTAGTTGGCTATATCATGGCAAAAGACAGTATTTTAGAACAATTTGAACAAGTTAAAGAACGTGTAGCGCAAGTATTAGCGTTAGCAAAATCTTCGGGGGCAGACGGCGCTGAAGTGGCAATGAGTAAACAACAAGGTTTAAGTGTTGGTACGCGGTTAGGTGAAGTTGAAACCGTTGAATTTACCAATGATGGTGCCTTAGGTATTACCGTTTACCAGCAAGGGCGAAAAGGTAGTGCTTCTACGGCAGACTTATCGCCTGAAGCATTAAAACAAACCGTACAAGCGGCGGTAAATATCGCTAAATATACTTCAGTTGATGATTGTTCTGGTTTGGCGGATAAAGAGTTGCTGGCGATGGACCCACCTGATTTAGATTTATACCACCCTAAAAATATTTCTACTGAACAAGCCATTTCTATTGCTAAAACCTGTGAAGATACCGCGTTAGCACAAGATAAACGTTTAAGTAATTCAGATGGTGCTAATTTTTCAAGCTACAATGGATTTCGTGTTTATGGCAATAGTCACGGGCAAATAGTTGGCTACCCGAGTAGCCGCCATAGTTTGTCTTGTGTGATGATCGCCAGTGAACATGATGATATGCAGCGTGATTATGCTTACAGTGTTAATCGTGATTATGAGTTGCTATTAAGCCCTGAAGAAGTGGGTAAACAATCAGCAAGCGAAGCATTATCGCGTTTACACTCGCAAAAATTAGCGACGGGAAAATATCCAATAATGTTTAGAGCCGATATTGCTAACTCTATGTTTGGACATTTTATTGCGGCGATAAGCGGGGGCAATTTATATCGAAAATCGTCATTTTTACTCGACAGTATTGGTCAGCAAGTCTTTCCTGAATTTTTAACTATCACCGAAAAACCTTTTATTAAAAAAGCGTTAGCGAGTTCACCTTTTGATAATGAAGGAGTGAATCCTATTGAACGAAATATTATTAAAAATGGTGTTCTCGAAAGTTATTTATTAACCAGTTACTCTGCTCGTAAGTTAGGGCTTACTACTACGGGTAATGCTGGTGGTATTCATAACTGGCAAATATCGGCTAACGGTGGCGATTTTAGCGCAATGGCTAAACAATTAGGCACAGGTTTGCTGATCACCGAATTAATGGGTCAAGGCGTTAATATTGTTAATGGAGATTATTCTCGTGGTGCTGCTGGCTTTTGGGTAGAAAATGGTGAAATTATCCATCCTGTTTCAGAAGTAACCATTGCGGGCAATTTGCAAGATATTTTTAAAGGATTAGTGGCTGTTGGCAGTGATGTTGATTATCGCGGTAGTATTCATACAGGTTCGCTATTATTTGAAAGTATGCAAGTCTCTGGTGCTTAGCTCATCGCAATAGGAGAATATGCGTCCTGCACTCTCTAATAAATTATCTTTATATAACATAAGCGGCGACAGGTGTTTGCCGCTTTTGTAAGTTGTTCCGAGCGCAGCGAGGCGCAACCATGCAAGTTACTTCCCTAGCAGTAAGGTTGCAGTACCTAAAAAAGCAAAAATACCGACAACGTCAGTTACCGTTGTTAGTAATACACCACCTGCAAGCGCAGGGTCTATATTTAATTTTTTGAGTAATAACGGAATTGCCACGCCAGCAATACCTGCAGCGGTTAAATTCATTAACATGGCAACTGCGATAACGATACCTAGTGTTACATCTTGTTTCCACAGTGCTACCATAGTGGCGATTAATAGCGCCCAAATTAAGCCATTTAAAAGGCCAACCGCTAATTCTTTTATTAATAAATTTTTTGCATTACTATCACCAATATGTCCTAAGGCTAAACCACGAATAACTAAGGTTAATGTCTGGTTGCCAGCAACGCCACCCATGCTAGGGACTAAAGAGTTTAAAATAGCTAATACGGTTAATTGGCTTAATATACCGTTAAACATACTAGTTACCGCGACGGCAAGTAACGCGGTAAGTAAGTTAACACCTAGCCAAATAGAGCGCTGACGAGCACTTTTTACTACGGGGGCAAAAGTATCGGCTTCATCACCTAAACCTGCCATACTCATCATTGAGTGTTCTGCATCTTCACGAATAATATCAACAATATCATCAATGGTGATACGACCAAGTAAGTGACCATTTTGATCAATAATAGGGGCAGATAGCCAGTCATGGCGTTCAAAAAGTTGTGCGACCTCAGTAACGGGCATATCGGCTGGTACTGCTTGTACATCCTTATCAATAAGGTCAGATATATTGGTTTCTGGTTGGGCGGTAACTAATGCTGAAATTGATACCGCACCAATAAAAAAATCGTTTTGATCAACAACATAAAATGAATCGGTTGCTTCTGGTAAGGTGCCTTTTAAGCGCAAATAGCGTAATACTACATCAACAGTAACATCTGGGCGTAGTGTAATGGTATCAGTATTCATAATACCACCAGCACTTTCTTCATCGTATGACAGCGCTGCTTCTACGCGTGCTCTATCTTGACTATCCATAGAGTTTAATACTTCCTGATAATCGCTATCAGGTAAGGTTCTTAATACTTCAGCAGCATCATCAACATCCATATTTTCAGCAGCAGCAGCGACTTTTTCTGGCCGCATACTTTTTAAAATACCCTTACGAACTTCTTCATTGAGTTCTTCTAGTATTTCACCGTGTAAATCAGCATCGATTAACTGCCAAACAATATCACGCGTTTTTGCTGGGGATGATTCAAGAATAAGTGCCGCATCATAAGCAGGCATATTTTGTAATAATTTTCGCGCGTGCACAAATAAGCCGCGTTCAAGTGCTTTATTGACTTGTTGCAGATGTTGTTGGTTTATTTCTTTCTCTGAAATTTCCGGCATGATGCTTTTATCCTCTGCCGCGAGTTAATGCTAAATAGGCTAAACGCTGATATATTGTTAATAAAATTATTATTAACCGATAAAGTGTAACGTAATCAAACAGATTTAGCAGTAATTATCTAATATATTTAAGCTGAAATTCGTTGAAAAAAATTATTCATCTTCGTCAAATTTATCATTAATCAATTGGCAAACACTTAGCAGTGCTTGCTTTGCATCTTCACCACGGGTTTTTATAGTAACTTTTTTACCTTGTCCGCCAGCGAGTAGCATTAATGCCATGATTGAATTTGCATCAGCACTTTTATCATTGAGACTTATGATAATTTCAGCATCAAATTGTTGTGATAATTGGGCTAATTTTGTTGCGGCTCTAGCGTGTAAACCTAATTTATTAACTATGGTTAAAGTTTTTTCAAAAGTAGTCATAATGACCTCTTTGGCTAATAATATTTGCTACTTTTGTTAAGTAGAGATTTTATCAAGGTCACGATGACGTGTTTGAATGTCACCACGTTCTTTTTTGAAGTTTTTAGCGAGCATTTCGGCAATATATACTGAGCGATGTTTACCGCCTGTACAGCCAATAGCAATGGTGACATAAGAGCGATTATTACGCTCCAAATGGGGCAACCACGTCTCCATAAAGCTATTAATTTGCCAAATAAATTTAGTCACAATAGGTTGACTTGCTAAAAAATCTTTTACGTTTTCATTTAACCCAGTGCTTTTTTTAAGGTTTTCTTCCCAAAATGGATTAGGTAAAAACCTTGCATCAAAAACAAAATCGGCATCTGTTGGTATGCCATGCTTATAGCCAAAAGATTCAAAGACTAAAACCATTGCACCTGTTTTTTTACCTAAAATGCGCTCTCGCACTAAATCAGCCAGTTGGTGCGGACTTAGTTGGCTGGTATTAATATATAAATCTGCACGACTTGAAACAGGTGTTAAAAGTTCTTTTTCTAAACCAATAGCTTGATCTAGTGCTATATTTTCTTTAATTAAAGGATGTAAACGGCGGGTTTCACTAAAACGACGGATCAAGTCATCGTCGTTGGCATCTAAGTATAAAATACTTAATTCAACGCTGTTGGGTAAATAATCTAATATTTCTGAAACATCACTAGGATCCACAGGTAAATTACGTACATCTAAACTCACCGCAACATTGTCATAATCGTTAATTACGGTATGTGTTAAGGCAGGTAATAAGTTTACAGGAATATTATCAACACAGTAATAACCTAAATCTTCTAATACTCTTAGGGCGACTGATTTCCCTGAGCCAGAACGGCCGCTTACGACAATAAGTTTCATTGTATTATTTCTTGTTGATTACTGTTATTTGTCATTAGAATAAGCAGAAAATAGCTGAAATAACTGCTGATCGCTTGTACATTTTCTAATTTCTTTGGCAATGTTTTTATCACTAAATAATTGGGCAATGCTCTGTAGTGTAGATAAATGTTCTTTGCACAATGATTCTGGTACAAATAGGGCAATAAAAATGTCAACAGGGCGTTGATCTATTGCATCAAAAGCAATGGCATGAACAGTCGTCATTAATACTGCAACGACTTGATTTGATTTGCTTAATCTACCGTGAGGTATGGCTATACCGTTTCCTATACCTGTACTACCTAATTTTTCTCGCTGCATTAAGCTATCAAGGAGTTCTTGTTGGCTTACTTCGGATATTTTTGTTGCAGCTATCGCGCTTATTTTTTCAAGAATACGTTTTTTACTTGAAGCAGGAACTGCACATAAAGTGCAGTCCTGAGATAAAATATCTTGTAATTTCATAGTTATTTAATTAGCGCTAGTGAGAGGTTATTTTTTCTTTGTATTTTATGACTTGTCTGTCTAGTTTATCAATTAAAGAATCAATAGCCGCGTACATATCGCTATCTGATGATGAAGCAAAAATGTCATTGCCATTCATATGCAATGTTGCTTCGGCTTTATGGGTTAGTTTTTCAACATTAAGAACAACATGAACATTATTAATATGATCAAAATGTCGTTCTAGCTTTGCAAACTTGCTGGTGACGTAATCGCGTAGTGAAGATGTCAATTCTATATGATGACCTGTAAGATTAATTTGCATAAGCTCAATCCTTATCGAGTGTGTTATTAAAGTAAACTTTTACGTTGATTAGATGGTGGTATAGCAAGTGACTCTCGGTACTTTGCTATAGTCCGCCGGGCTACATTAATACCCTGATCGGCAAGTAAATCTGTCATTTTACTATCGCTTAATGGCTTTGACGGAATTTCTGCGGCAATCAGTTTTTTGATTAATGCTCGAATAGCTGTTGATGAACATTCTCCTCCATTTTCTGTACTTACGTGACTTGAGAAAAAATATTTGAGTTCAAATATTCCTCTCGGTGTGTGCATGTATTTTTGGGTTGTTACACGAGAAATAGTCGATTCATGCATATCAACCATTTCAGCAATATCATTGAGTACCATGGGGCGCATGGCTTCAGGACCATGCTCAAAAAAGCCTTGTTGTTGATGTACTATGCAACTAGAGACTTTTAATAAAGTGTCATTTCGAGATTCTAAACTTTTTATAAACCATTTAGCTTCTTGTAAGTTAGAGCGCATAAATTGGCTATCATCAGATGATTTCATGCCTTTGATCATTGCTGCATATTGCTGGTTTATATTTAGTTTGGGTGCGGTATCTGGATTTAGTTCCACGACCCAGCGACCATTTTTCTTTTCAACAGAAACATCAGGTATGACATATTGATCGTCACTTTTAATCATCGCATCACCAGGACGAGGATTTAATGATTGAATTAAGCGCATTACTTCGCGTAGTTGATCTTCTTTTAAACGCATTTTACGCATTAATTGGCGATAATCTCTATTTCCTAATAAATCAATATAGTCGCTAATAATTATTTTGCTTTCTTTTAACCAAGGAGTTTCTTTATCAAATTGGTTTAACTGAATTAATAAACATTCGGCGACACTTCGCGCACCCACACCTATAGGGTCAAACATATTGATACGTTTTAATACTGCTTCTATTTCATCAAGCTCTACTTCATCGTCACCCAAACTTTCTAATATATCATTGCTACTAATGGTTAAATAACCAGCGTCATCAATGGCTTCAATAATAGTGGTCGCTATGGTTTTATCTGTTTCACTAAAAGGGGTTAATTCCATTTGCCAACGTAAATGATCTTGAATAGATTCAGTGGTTTCGCCTTGATAAACATAATCGTCAGCAGGAGCAACAGCGCCTGTATTTGAGGTGCCTGCGCTATAAGAATCTTCCCATGTGGTATCAACACTTAATTCCTCAGGAATATCATTTTTTTCGATAACATCAGTAGTCGTTATTTCATCACTAATGGGTTTTGAGTCTTCACTGCCATCACTGTTGTTATTTTGAGCACTGTCACTAGTATCGGCAGAAAAGGCTTGTTCTAAGTGATCCATCTCTGTTTCATTATTATTGGGCGTACTTTCGTCCACTTCTAACAAGGGATTACTTTCAAGATTTTCTTGAATTTCTTGTTGAAGATCTAACGTTGATAATTGCAACAGCTTGATTGCTTGTTGCAATTGTGGGGTCATCGTTAAACTTTGTCCTATACGGAGTTGAAGACTTGGGCGCATTAAAGTTTTTATTATTCCTGTACTGTTATATTTATGTATGGTGACGTTTAACTGTATTACAAGTTAAATGATTAATAATTTAATTTTCATTCATCTAGGTCAGTTTACTCACTATAGCGTGAATTGCTCACCTAGGTACACATCTCTTACTTGCTTATTAGCAAGAATTTGATCTGCATTGCCTTCGGCGATTAATTCACCATGGCTAACAATATAAGCGTGTTCACAAACATCTAGTGTTTCTCTTACATTATGATCGGTGATCAAAATACCAATACCTCGTTGCTTTAAGTGTAGGATAATCTTTTTTATATCTCCAACTGATATTGGATCTACACCAGCAAAAGGTTCATCAAGTAAAATAAATTTAGGCTCTGCGGCTAAGGCGCGGGCTATTTCAACACGACGGCGCTCACCACCCGATAAACTCATTCCTAAATTATTTTTAATATGACCAATATTAAATTCTTCAACTAAATGTTCTAACTTTTCTTCGCGTTCTACTGCTGATAAGTGTTTACGTGTTTGCAATATCGCCATTATATTGTCATAAACGCTTAATTTTCTAAATATTGAGGCTTCTTGAGGTAGATAACCAATACCTTTACGAGCACGAACATACATAGGTTCTAAGGTGATATTTTCATCGTTAAGAATAATATTGCCATCATCACTAGGCACTAACCCCACTATCATATAAAAAGACGTCGTTTTTCCTGCGCCATTTGGCCCTAGCAAACCTACAACTTGTCCTGCTTTTACTTGTAAACTAACGTTTTTTACAACACAGCGACCTTTATATGATTTCGCTAAATTAGAGGCAATTAAAGTAGAAATTGTCATAGTTTAATGTTTATCTTTAGTTTGTGGTTGTAAAATGGTAGTTACTGAATCTTCACTGTTACTTTCAGCATTAAGCTGTTCGGTTAGTGTGTTATAAATTATTTTATTGCCACTAACTATGCTGCCTTCTTGGCTAACGGAAGCATGACCCGAAATGGTAATTAGATGGTTAGCTTCATCATATTTAATTTTATCTGCTTGTAGTTTAATAGGTTGGCCATTATCAAGCAGTTGTTTAAAAGTAGCAGGTTTACCTGTGGCAATATAAATTTTATCATTGCTATCTGCTTTGCTCACTACTCTTACAACATCAGCATTTATTGACAATGAACCTTGTGTTATGACGACATCATCTAAATAACTTGCAATTTTATTTTTTAAGTCAGTCGCTTGCCGTTTTGCTTTGATCATTATTTGTTTGTTTAAATCAGCTGTTGCACTATGAGCAAGACCAAAGGGCAAAAGCAAACTACTTACTAGTAGCTGAGTTGCTAAGCGCTTAACTAATTTGTTTGTGATAAAGTTCATTGAGATCACCTTAGTTGGTTTGTTTCATTAGTAAATATCTTTTTTATAAATAGTTTGTACGTGCTCAGTTAGTGTCATTTGCCTAGTATTTAAATCTACAATAAGCCCAGAACCGTACATAATAAAATCTTTGCCTTGTATCATTACTGTTTGATTTGAACTGATAATATTGCTATTAAGGTCAAGTTCTAAATACTTACAGTTTATTTCTTGAATCAAACTATTTTTATTTGTGGCAACTAAACGAACGCGTGTTTCTAAAATAACACGATTATTATTATAAAGCGTTGCTTCTTTTGCTGTTATTTGCCATGAATGTGCATTGTTTTTAGGGAATAAGGTATATTGTGGGTATTCAAAATGTGTAAATTCTAACTCAGCATAATGCTCCATGCGTTGAGCCTTAATAACATGAGATAATTTGCCTTGTGCATTATAAACAGAGCTTTCAAGTGACTCGGCAATAAAGTCAGGCTCTAGCTGTTGATCAATTACGGTTGGATCTGTAATTTCTTTGCTCCGCCATTGAATTACACTATAAGTAATAAAGCATAAGAATAAGACAAACGCAGATAACCTATATAACCTATTCAAAACAGCCCTCTAATTTTTGCTTATCGATAGCTAGTCTGTTTATTAAACATAGTTTCATATACTTGCACCTGTTGCATTAGCTAGAGTATTTTGACATTGCATTATGGTATCGCATAATTCTCTAACCGCACCAAAACCACCATTAATATGCGTTATATAATCAGCTTGTTGAATAATGCTTGGATGGGCATCTTTTACCGCAACGCCGACGCCAGCATAATTAATACACGCAAGGTCTGGAATATCATCACCAATGTAAGCTATTTGCTCAAAGGATAGGTGTCGCTTTTTAGCTATTGTTTTTAGTGCGGGTAATTTATCTTCTTGGCCTTGAATGATATGGTTTACGTTCAGCGCTCGCATCCTATCATAAACAATATTAGATTTTCTTCCTGTTATTATCGCAACCTCTACACCGCTAGCTATTAAAGCTTTTATACCAAAACCATCTTTAGTATGAAATGCTTTTAATTCTTCTGCGTCGTCACCTAAATAAATTCTACCATCAGAAAATACCCCATCAACATCGCAAACTAGTAACTTTATTTGTTTAAAATTTTCAGCAAGAGCAGATGATATTTCACCATAAAGTGTGTTAATGGTATGGTTAGTTGTTAGAGTCGACATGATTTAAAGCACTCCCGATTTTAGCAAATCTTGCATATTCATCGCACCTCTCGGGTGTTTTTGTTGGTCAATAATGATTAATCCATTAATTTTTTTATCTTCCATAATTTTTAGTGCTTCAGCGGCAAGCATATCGGCGTTTGCCACACTAGGATTTTGAGTCATAACTGAATCAATATGATCTTGATGAATATCAACTTGGTTTGCTAGTACCCTACGTAAATCACCATCGGTAAATAAACCAACTAATTCATCTTGTTCATTAACAACAGTCGTCATCCCCAATCCTTTTGCTGACATTTCAACTAAAGCCTCTTTAATTAAGGCGTTAGTTTTTACTTTAGGTAAATTTTTACCACTGTGCATAATATCTTTTAATCGTAATAGTAGACGCTTGCCTAAAGTACCACCGGGGTGTGATAAAGCAAAGTCATCCGCAGTAAAACCTCTTGCATTTAATAATGCTACAGCTAAGGCGTCTCCCATAACTAAGGTAGCTGTCGTACTTGATGTTGGAGCTAATCCTAATGGGCAGGCTTCTTTTGATACTTGAATACAAATATGAACATTACTCAACTTGGCTAAAGTTGAGTTAACATTACTCGACATAGCAATAAGTTTTGCACCAATACGACGTATCACGGGAACAATGGCTAATACTTCGGTGGTTTCGCCAGAATTAGAAATAGTTAATACCACATCGTTAGGCGTTATCATACCTAAATCACCATGACTAGCTTCACCTGGATGAACAAAAAAAGCAGGTGTACCTGTACTGGCTAATGTTGCTGCTATTTTACCACCAATATGACCTGATTTACCCATACCTATAACAATAACGCGACCTTGACAGTTAAACATTAATTGACAGGCCTTTTCAAAATTATCATCAATAAATTGCTGTAATTCTTGTATGGCTTGTTGCTCTATTTCTATAACTCGTTGTGCTAGTTGTTTAAAATTTTTCATCATAATCTTATAAATAAATAGTTTAATCGCAAAGGTGTTATTAAGCTGATTTTTGTGTAAAAAGCAATACTTGATAACCAACATAACAAATTAATAATAAGGCACCTTTTAATCGCGTTATACGAAAAAAACCTTTTTTTCGACTAAAACATAACGCAAATAATAATAAGGTGATAGCAATCATAATGGGAGCATCGCGCAAACCTACTTCAGGATCAATATTGCCAGGAGCAAATAAACCTGCAAAAGGTAATACGGCTAATATATTAAAAATATTAGAGCCAATAATATTACCTAAAGCAAGATCATCTTCTTTTTTTATAACACTTGCTATACTGGCTGCTAGTTCAGGTAAACTCGTACCAATAGCAATAACCGTAAGGCCTATTACTAAATCGCTAATACCAAAAGCTTTGGCAATAAAACTAGCTGAATCAACTAAGTAATGAGCACTACCCACTAATAATACAATACCGGCTATTAACCAAAACAAAGCACTTGCGGTATTCGTTTCTTCAGGTATCTCTTGTTCTGCTTCGCTGATCATAGGATCGTCAATTTTATTATTATTTTTACGCTGTATTAGCGCTCTAATCAGTAAGGTGCTGATAAAAACAAAAAAAACAGTCATTAAAAACACACCCTCACCAAAAGTGAAACGATTATCTTTAAGTAGCCAGTATGCGATAAGTGTTAATAACAAAACGAATGGTAATTCTTGTTTAATGGTTGATGAAGATACAACCAGTGGTTTAACTAATGCCGTGATCCCTAAAACTAAAGCAATGTTGGTAATATTTGAGCCAATAGCATTACCGATAGCAGTATTCGGACTGCCTTGCATTGATGCGGTAGCTGCGACCATCATTTCCGGTGCAGAAGAGCCCATTGCGACAATAGTTAGTCCAATGATCATAGGAGAAATACCAAAATTTCTAGCTAATGATGAAGCCCCATAAACAAACTTATCGGCACTCCATACCAGTACCGTTAAAGCAATTAACAGAATAAGGATGTGAATTAACATTAATAACTCCAAAGATATGCTCAAGTAGTTAATGAATAATAGTTTTTCATTAACTACTTTAGCGGTGAAAGTGAATTGTCGCCTCTTGGCGATTAAAATAAAAGGCAAATCAGGTGAAATAAGCAAAATAAATGTAATAGGGCTAAAATTTAATACATTAGCTGCCTTTGTTTATTTATCTCATAGAAATTATTGAACTAATGTAAAAAAGAAGTAATAAATTTTTTACTTAAGTGAAGTTTTAAGTGCGTTGTACTTTGTTGGGTTTTATTTTGCTAATATCTAACAGCTATAAAGGATTACAATATTATTAAACCTTTACAGCTGTAGATTATTGTTAGGTGATATTACAACGTATAATCACTATTTTAAGCAGAGTGAACTTGCAAGTCGTGATTAATATTTTTTAGAATACCTTTTGCATTTTCAATTTCATCTAAAGAACCATGAACGACAAGGATAAATTTTTCATTCTTAATAGCTGTTTTATAATTTACAATACTATCCTTGGGAATGCCTATACTGAAAAGAGCGGCTCCCAGTGCATCCAAACCGCCAACCAGAGCAGCACCTTCGAGACCACCAACGATGGATGAAACGAAAGGACCTGCGATCATAAGCGGACCAACTCCAGGAATAAAGAAAAAAGCAGAACCAAAGAGTAGACCAAAAAGTCCCCCCCAAAAAGCGCCGAACTTACCCCATTTTTTTACACGATCTCCCATGTTGTAATAACCAACGACATCTTCTTCTGTATGATAATCCTTACCTATAATGGATAATTTTTTCATGTCGAAACCTGATTTCTGCAATTCTTTTACTGCATCTTCAGCTTCAGTGTGCGTGTTAAAAGTAACTACACCTGCGTTTTGTTTTGTCATATTAAATCTCCAATTTCTATTGTTTAATCAATTAAATTCTCCACTAGGTAGTCTATCATTTGATTTTAGCAATTGACAATTGGTAATTGTTACCGATTGTAATAAACCTACTAGCCATAAAAATAACATATTTAATTAAACCTCACTCGAACTAAGTAAGAGCAAATCTTTAGAGAAAGTTCACCGTTTGACTCTCATCCATTAGATGATATTTTAATTTACTGCTAGTTATAGGACGAAAATTAGTTACTCGCCTGTCAGAAAAAATATTAAAAGCTTTATTACTACTAATAAAACGGAACCCAAAAAAACAGTTTTAGATTATTTACAAGAAAATACCTAGCGATAAATTAAGTTTATAAAAAGTGATATTTCTGTCGTATTTATCATTTGGTGGTCTTATTACTCTTATTTATTGCACTATTGTTACTGATTTATACATCTTATTACGATTTTCTAATGAATAATTACTTAAGCTAAGGTAATATTCGATAATTATTTTTTCAGCAACCGATAAAAACAAATAATTGATTATGTCAGAGACTCTTATTGATATTCAAAATATGACTTTTAAACGCGATGAACGTGTCATTTATGATAATGTAAGTTTGTCGATCCCGCGTGGTAAAGTCACTGCAATTATGGGCCCTAGTGGTATAGGTAAAACTACTTTGTTGCGTTTAATCGGCGGTCAGTTAAAGCCTGAAAGCGGTAAAATTTTATTTGATCAACAAAATATTCCTACTTTATCACGCCATGATTTATACGAAACACGTAAACGTATGAGTATGTTATTTCAAAGTGGTGCCCTATTTTCTGAAATGACAGTATATGACAATATTGCTTTTCCGATTCGTGAGCACAGCAAATTATCGGAAGCACTCATTGAAAAAATGGTGTTAATGAAACTTGAAGTGGTAGGCTTGCGAGGCGCAAGAAATTTATACCCTAGTGAGTTATCGGGTGGTATGGCTCGGCGTGCTGCACTTGCACGAGCAATAGCGCTTGATCCTGAATTAATTTTATACGATGAACCTTTTGCAGGACAAGACCCTATATCAATGGGAGTTATTGTACGTTTAATTAGAGCCTTAAGTGATGCTTTGGGGTTAACCTCTGTCGTTGTTTCGCATGATGTACAAGAGGTAATGAGTATCGCCGACTATATTTATATTATTGCGGAGCAAAAAATTATAGGCCAAGGTACACCAGAGCAAATAGCGAAAGAAAGCTCTCCTTTAGTGAAACAATTTGTGCAAGGTGAGGCCGACGGTCCTGTAGCATTTCATTATCCTGCAAAACCCTACCGTGATGAATTATTAGGTAAAGGAATGATGAATGTTTAATCTGTTAATAGACAAGATACAACAATTAGGACACAAAACATTGAGTATTGTGTCGGGACTAGGTCGCGCTAGTTTATTTTTATTGTCAGCTTTGTTTCATATACCTAATCCTCGCAAAGGTTTTCCTTTGTTTATTCAACAGTTATATGCCGTTGGTGTTTTATCATTAATAATTATTATTGTTTCAGGACTCTTTATTGGTATGGTGCTAGCTTTGCAAGGTTATACTATATTAGTCGGTTATGGTGCTGAGGCAAGTCTAGGGCCTATGGTGGCATTATCTTTATTGCGAGAATTAGGACCCGTGGTTACTGCATTGTTATTTGCAGGACGTGCGGGTAGTGCTTTAACGGCTGAAATAGGATTAATGAAGGCAACTGAACAATTATCAAGTATGGAAATGATGGCAGTAGATCCTTTACGCCGAGTTATTGTGCCACGATTTTGGGCTGGTATGATTAGTATGCCGTTATTGGCGGCGATATTTTCTGCTGTTGGTATTTTAGGTGCATATTTAGTTGGTGTTGATTGGCTGGGGTTAGATTCAGGGACTTTTTGGTCGGTTATGCAAAGCGAAGTTAATTTTCGTGGTGATGTTGTCAATGGTATTATTAAAAGTGGCGTATTTGCTTTTGTTATTACTTGGATTGCCGTATACAAAGGTTATGATTGCGTACCAACATCTGAAGGTATTTCACGGGCAACTACAGCGACGGTTGTAGAGTCATCGTTATTAGTTTTAGGGTTAGATTTTGTATTAACCGCGCTGATGTTTGCGCGTTAGTTATTTATTTTCAATAAAGGTTTGGAACAGGCATTATGTCTAAAAAAATAGAATTGTTAGTGGGTTTTTTTGTTGCGTTGAGTATAGCGGCTTTATTAATGTTGTCGTATAAAGTAGCTCAAAAAGGTATTTTAGGTAATGATAAAACCTATGTGTTATATGCTAAATTTTCTAATATTGGTGGTTTAAAGGTACGCGCACCTATAAAAGTGGGTGGTGTCGTTATTGGTCGGATAACACATATATCGTTAGATACTAAAGACTACACACCTTTGGTCGCTTTAACTATTGAGAAAAAATATAACCAATTTTCAGATGCTACTTCTGCTTCGGTCTTAACATCGGGATTATTAGGAGAACAATATATTGGTTTAGATCCTGGTTTTGTTGATGATAGCGTGGGAATGTTAAAGCCGGGTGATTTTATTGAAGATACAAAACCCGCTTTAGTATTAGAAAAATTAATAGGGCAGTTTTTATTTAGCAAAGGAAGTAAATAAGACGCTTATTATGAAAAATATAAAAAAAATAATTACAGTATTATTATTATCATATTTATCTTTATTTTCTCTGGCATCAGCAGCTAATATCGATCAAAGTAACCCTTATAAAATGATTAAAGAATCCTCAAACAATGCATTTAAGCGTTTTGCACGTGAACAAGCAGCCATTCAAAAAGATCCTAATATTTTAAAAACGATTGTTCGAGAAGAACTTTTGCCTTATATCGATTATAGATATGCGGCTTATAAAGTCATTGGAAGTGGTAATTTGCGCAAAACAACACGTGCCGAACGAGATAAATTTGTCGCTATTTTTCGTAATTATTTAGTTACTCAATATGCACAGATTTTCACTCGTTATAAAAAACAGAAAGTAATTTTTGAATCAGAAAAAGATTTTAATCATAAAAAAATTCTAGGTGTTAAAACGACCATTGTAGATCCTACTTTAGGAATGATAGATATCGTTTTTAAAGTCAGAAAAAATAATAGCACTAATAAATGGAAAGCTTTTGATCTTGTTGCCGAAGGCGTTAGTTTACTCGATAGTAAACGAGCAGAGCTTAGCAGTATTATTCAGCAAAAAGGTATAGGCTATACAGGTGAGCTATTAGAAAAAAAAGCATTGCATGATATTAAATTAGAAAGCAGCAAGCCTAAACTAAAAAAACTTAAAGCTACAAATATTAAAGCTAAAAATACCAAAGCTACAAATGCTGAAGCAAACAAACAAGTACAAAAACAACATGAATAGTGTAGTTAAAAATATTCAACTTTCAATCAATGGTGAAACCTGTTTTTTAGTGGGAGACTTAACTCGACATACTATCCCACAGCTACATAATCATCAGGTAACTAAATATTTGCAGCAAGATAAAATTAATATTGATTTTAAACAAGTCGAAAAAGTTGATACTGCTGGTCTTGCTTGGGTTTGTGCGTTACTTGAGCAAGCAAATAAACAGCATTGCCAATTATGTTTTGTTAATATACCTGAACAATTAGCTAAATTAGCTAAATTAAGTGGTGTAGACAGTTTTTTGCCCATTTGTTAATTTTAAAGGAAAAATTTTGGAACTTAGTGAAATAGAACAACTATTAAAAGATGCATTAACGCTTGATGAATTGCACGTTACTTTTGATGGCTCACAGTGTAAGGTTATTGCCGTTGCTGATATGTTTGGAGATATGAGCAGAGTAAAACGTCAGCAATTAGTGTCTGCCCCACTGGCAAGTGCGATCAGAGACAATAAAATTCATGCTCTTACGGTTAAAACGTTTACTAACGAACAATGGCAGCGTGATAAACTGTTTAATATGTAAACACACAATATAATGGTGTGATCAATGTCATATTGCACAACAACGCAACTTTTATTAACCCTTTTATTGAGAAAGTAACTTATTTTGGACGCATTTAAAATTTCAGGCGGCACGCCTCTTAACGGTGAAGTCACCATATCAGGTGCAAAAAACGCCGCACTTCCTATTCTCATGTCAGCATTGCTTTCAAAAACCCCGATTATTTTTCGTAATGTGCCAAAGCTAAATGATATTTTAACCACGGTAAAGTTATTAACGCAATTAGGTGCAAAAATTCACTGGCTGTCGGATAACGAATTAGAAATTGATGCCAGCACTATTACTAATTGTTGTGCAGCTTACGATTTAGTTAAAACAATGCGTGCTTCAATTTTGGTTTTAGGTCCATTACTTGCTCGTATGGGGCACGCCGAAGTTTCTTTGCCTGGTGGCTGTGCTATTGGCGCAAGACCTGTGAACTTACATATTCAAGGTCTTAAATTAATGGACGCGAATATTGACGTTGAAAATGGCTATATAATTGCTAAAAATTCAGGTCGTTTAAAAGGTGCTACTATCTTTATGGATATGGTTAGCGTTACTGGTACCGAAAATTTAATGATGGCTGCTGCACTGGCTGAAGGCACTACTATTATAGAAAATGCCGCTCGTGAACCTGAAATTGTTGATTTAGCAAACTGTTTAAATGGCATGGGTGCGAAAGTGAGTGGTGCAGGTACTGATACCTTAACTATTGAAGGGGTTAGTGAACTTTGCGGCAAAGAGCATAGCGTTATGCCAGATCGCATCGAAACAGGGACTTTTTTGGTTGCAGCGGCAGTAACGCAAGGGCATATTAAATGCTTAAATACCGATCCTAGCGCGCTTGAATCAGTATTAAGCAAGTTGCAAGAAGCTGGTGCTGAAATTACCACGGGCGATAATTGGATTGAATTAGTCATGAATCAGCGTCCTAAAGCGGTTAATATTAAAACAGCACCCCACCCAGCATTTCCAACCGATATGCAGGCACAATTTGTAACGTTAAATGTTATTGCTGAAGGTACTGCCACCATCACCGAAAATATTTTTGAAAATCGTTTTATGCACGTTCCTGAATTACAACGTATGGGCGCAGATATTTCGCTAGAAGGTAACACGGCCATTACCAAAGGGGTTGAATGTTTAAATGGTGCGCAAGTCATGGCAACAGATTTACGTGCCTCTGCAAGTTTAGTTATTGCAGGGCTTGTGGCGACAACCGAAACACAAGTTGATCGTATTTATCATATTGACCGTGGCTATTTACATATAGAAGATAAATTACAAGCACTTGGCGCTAATATAAAACGCGTTAGTTTGTAAATTTAGTCTAAAATATTTTGTAAAAGCGCTTAACTATTTACTTAGTTAGGCGCTTTTTTTGTTTTTACCACTATGCTTATTAAAAAGCGTAATGCGCTAAAATAAAAACAATCTGACAGGTGTCAAAATTAACTTGTGTTTTCATGCAAAAGTCAGTAAATTTTAAAAACTGGTTTGACCATTTAATGTTTAGAAGCAGAATTTCAGCTTTATTAATGAAGAGAATAACTATGACAACATCACAAATAGCACGCGCAATTTCAACGCCTTACCCACATTTATTAGCCCCATTAGACTTAGGCTTTACCACGTTAGCTAATCGAACATTGATGGGATCTATGCATACTGGGCTTGAAGAAGAAAAAGGTGGTTTTAAAAAGCTTGCCGCTTTTTATGAAGCACGCGCTAAAGGTGGTGTTGCCCTTATTGTAACGGGTGGTGTTAGCCCTAATGCCCGTGGTCGTATTGCGCCTTTTGGTAGTGAAATCAGTAAATTTTGGCATATAAATAAACATAAGCAAGTAACCGCTGCGGTTCATAAATATCCAACAAAAATTTGTTTGCAACTATTACACACTGGGCGTTATGCGTATCATCCTTTTAGCGTTGCTCCCAGTAAAGTTAAGTCACCGATAACACCTTTTACACCTAAAGCTATGTCAGTTAGGCAAATAAAAGGCACCATAAAAGATTATGCCAATGCCGCCAATTTAGCGGCTAAAGCAGGTTACGATGGTGTTGAAATTATGGGCAGTGAAGGCTATCTCATTAATCAATTTAGCTGTTTACGTACCAATCATCGCACTGATGAATGGGGCGGTAGCATTGAAAATAGAATGCGTTTAGCGATTGAAACCATTAAAGCCGTCCGCGTTAAAGTGGGTGAAAAATTTATTATTATTTATAGACTATCAATGCTCGACCTTGTTGAAGGTGGTAATACTTGGGAAGAAGTTGTTACTATGGCAAAAGCGGTTGAGCAAGCAGGTGCAACATTAATTAATACTGGCATTGGCTGGCATGAGGCTCGTGTACCAACCATAGTGACTTCTGTTCCTCGCGCTGCTTTTACTTGGGTTACTGAGCGCATGAAAAAAGAAGTAAATATTCCACTGGTAACCACTAACCGTATTAATGCGCCTGATGTTGCTGAAAATATTCTCGCGTCAGGGCAAGCCGATATGGTATCAATGGCACGACCCTTTTTAGCCGACGCTGAATTTGTTAATAAAGCTGCCGCCAACAAAGCCGATGAAATTAATACTTGTATTGGCTGTAATCAAGCTTGCTTAGATCATGTTTTTCAACAAAAACGAGCTTCTTGCTTGGTTAACCCCGTGGCGTGTTATGAAACTGAATTAGTGTTTACCAAAACAGAAAATCCTAAACGTATTGCGGTTATTGGTGCAGGACCTGCAGGTTTAGCTTTTAGTGTTTATGCGGCACAACGAGGTCATAAAATTGAATTATTCGATAAAATTAGTGAAATTGGCGGGCAGTTTAATATTGCCAAACAAATTCCAGGTAAAGAAGAATTTTATGAAACCTTACGCTATTTTAAAAAACAATTGGCATTACATCATGTTACGGTTCGTTTAAATAGTGAACAAACGAGTGAAAGTTTAATTAAAGCAGGTTTTGATGAAGTTGTACTTGCTAGTGGTATTAAACCTCGCCATTTAGATATTAAAGGTATAAATAATCCTAAAGTATTAAGTTATATACAAGTATTAAGAGATAAACACCCAGTAGGTAAAAAAGTTGCCATTATTGGTGCCGGTGGTATTGGTTTTGATGTTGCCACCTATTTAACCGAACAAAAATCGTTGACGACAGATTTAGACGCTTGGTTAAAAAACTGGGGCGTAGATAAAAATTATCAGCATGGCGGCGCATTACTTGATCATGTTGAGCATGAACCAGCACAACGCGAAGTATATTTATTACAACGCAAAACGTCAAAAGTCGGTAAAGGGCTCGGAAAAACATCAGGCTGGGTTCATCGTGCCACTATGATAAATAATAAAGTCCAGATGATCGCAGGTGTTGCTTATAAAGCGGTTACTGACGACGGCTTATTGATTGAAGTTAACGGTGAAGAAAAACTATTGGCGGTTGACAATATAATTATCTGTGCAGGACAAGAGCCTAATCGAGATCTACAACAAGCATTAAGCGATAATAAGGTTACCGTACATTTAATTGGTGGCGCTAATGTTGCGGCCGAATTAGATGCCAAGCGAGCCATTCGTCAAGCAGCAGAGTTAGCGGTAAAAATTTAATCAACTTACCCTTATTCATTTAACTGTTTATTAAGACGGTTCATTTAAATGGTAGTTAGGTATATACTTAGCTACTATTTTTTATATTTAGAGTGTTATTGTTTAGTGAGTAAACAGCGCAATATTTTAGTTGAATTAGCCGATATTAATATTTTTACTTCGCCTAAAGAGTATAAACAACAATTATTAAGTTTAATTAGTCAGGCGCAACATCGCATCTATATCACCGCTTTATATGTGCAAGATGATGAGGCTGGGCGAGAAATTTTACATGCTTTATATCAAGCTAAACAAATTAACCCTCAGCTTGATGTTAAAATTTTTGTCGATTTGCATCGTGCGCAACGTGGTTTAATTGGTGAAAAACAACACTTAGGTAATCGTGCGCTTTATTTGCAACTAAGCGAACAATATCAGCATGACATTGAAATTTATGGTGTTGGTGTAAAACGTAAGGAGCTATTTGGCGTATTGCACTTAAAAGGACTTATTTTTGACAATATTGTTTTTTACACGGGCGCCAGTATTAATAATGTTTATTGTCAGCAAAATGATACTTATCGTTTAGATCGCTATTATCAAATTAATTCAGCATCACTAGCCAATAGTTTTAGCGACTATTTAACCGATGTTTTTGCGCATTCTGGTTACGCGCCCTTGTTAAATAAAGCACAAATGCCAAGCCAGAATCAACAAAAACGTAATATTGCTGCGTTTAAATCTTTATTTAAAAAAGCTTACTACAAGGTTGAAAACCAAGCACCGTCAACTGAGTTTAAAAATAAAATTGCCATAAAACCTTATGTTGGTTTTGGGCGGCGCAATAACAAACTTAATCGCGCTATTCGTCGTTTAGTACAAAATACTCAGCAAGAATTATTATTATTTACCCCTTATTTTAATTTACCGCCTGTATTAGCAAAAGATGTTATTAAAAGTTTGAAACGTGGTGTAAAAGTCACCTTAGTCGTTGGCGATAAAACCGCGAGTGATTTTTACATTCGCGATGAACAAGCGTTTAGTACCATTGGCATTGTGCCCTATATTTATGAAATGTTATTACGTCGCTTTGTTAAACGTTGTCAGCACTATATTGATAATGGTTTATTAACCATTCATTTATGGCAAGATGGTGCTAACAGCTACCATTTAAAAGGCTTAATCAGCGACCAACGTTATCATTTACTTACCGGAAGTAACTTAAATCCTCGTGCTTGGTCATTAGATTTAGAAAATGGTTTATTACTTGACGATGCCCAACAATTATTAATGCCGAAAGTGAATCAAGAAATAGCACAAATTTTAACGCACACAAAAATAATTCAGCATTTTAATGAATTAGAATCGATACAAAGTTATCCTGAAAAGCCTAAAAAACTATTGAAAAAAATCCAATTTACTCAAATAGATCGACTATTAAAACGATTTTTATAAAGGGGTTTTATCATATACTTCATGCTGATAATTTAATAACATTTATAAAACTCTAGGTTATTGTCTGTAGGCATTATTTTAATTGTGATTTTTAGTAATAGATTTAACGTTGATTTTGAAAAACGATATTGTATCTACGAAAAGCATACTAAAATGTTTTTCAAATTTTTAACGAAAAAATTGAAAAAAAGTAGCAACAATATTTTACATTTAGCTTAATTTATAGCATTATTGGTCACAAGCCCCCGTAATAAATATGGAATTAACATTATGAAAGCAATGAGAACTAATATGAACAAAATGAACAACGCGAAAGGTTTTACCTTAATTGAATTAATGGTAGTAGTAGCGATTATCGGTATTTTAGCCGCGGTTGCTTTACCTGCTTATTCTGATTATCAAGCCACTTCTAAATTAACGGCTGGTTTAGCAGAGATATCAGGTGCTAAAACTCAAATTGAAATAGCAGCGAATAGTGGAGAAACATTAGCCAATGTAGCTGCGATAACTAGTATTAAAAATGCTAGTACTCAAAATTGTACTATTACAGGTAGCTTGGCTGCTGATGGTACTGGTGGTATTGAATGTGCTATCGCTAATGCTCCTTCACAAATTTCTAGTGGTGTAGTACTTCTTCGTCGTGCTGCTACAGGTGAATGGACTTGTGAAACAGGTGGTTATACCGATCAAAGTTTAGCACCTAAGGCATGTACTTATACAGCTGCAGCTCCATCATTATAATATAGAAATACTATAATGATAAAAAAGC
>WGGB01000126.1 GCA_015491935.1 Alteromonadaceae bacterium | reverse complement strand
CTCTCTATTCGTCGGAGCGTCAGATGTGTATAAGAGACAGCTTATGAACTTGGTACTGAATTATATTTAGATATTACCCTGCCGGACTCTCTTGAATCATCTACAGTAAAAGGCTCTATTTGCTGGTTAACTCCTTTAGGTGCTAATAATGGTACACCAGCAGGAATTGGTATTAGTTTTATAGAAGATGAAGATAATATTCGTCATCAAATTGAAAAAGCACTTGGGCGACACTTGAATTCGTCTGAAACAACGTTAACTATGTAGGAGATTATTTCTTGTTTATAGATTCACATTGTCATTTAGATCGTTTGCAGTTAAATGATTTTGATAATAATTTAGATCAGGTTATTAGTGCCGCAACTGATGCACAAGTACAACGCATGTTATGCGTAAGCGTTACGCTTAATGACTTTCCTACGATGGTAGAAAAAACCGATAAGTACAATAATGTTTATTTATCGTGTGGTATGCATCCGCTTAATCAAGAAGATAAAGTTGAAGAAGCACAACTACTTAATTTAGCGGGTCATGATCGCGTTATCGCCGTTGGTGAAACAGGGCTCGATTATTTTTATGCGCCAGAAACTAAAGCGTTACAACTCGATTCTTTTCGAAAACACATTAGCGTGGCTAAACAACTAAATAAACCGCTGATCATTCATACCCGTGACGCGCAACAAGATACTTTAGCTATAATGAAAGAAGAGGGCGCAGAGCAAGTCGGTGGTGTATTGCATTGTTTTACTGAATCATTAGACATGGCTGAACAGGCAATGGCAATGGGGTTTTATATTTCTTTTTCGGGTATTGTGACGTTTAAAAATGCCAGTGCATTACGTGAAGTAGCCAAACAGATCCCCGATGATCGTTTTTTAATTGAAACAGACTCTCCTTATTTAGCACCTGTTCCGTATAGAGGTAAGCAAAATCAACCCGCTTACGTTGTTGAAGTTGCGAAACATCTTGCGAGTATTCGCGGACAATCTATAGAGACTATTGCTAAACTCTCGACTAATAACTTTAATCGGTTATTCTCTCTTTAATAAACGACCATAACTGAATAGCAATAAGCGTCAAAAAAATGTTGTGCAATAAAAAATAGATAAAAAAACCCGAAACTTAATCAGTTTCGGGTTGAGGAGATGGCTCTACAATTATGAGCCGTGCGCTAATTAATTAAAGAATGTCACTGTTAAACTATCATTAATTAATATGTTTAAGTTTAGTGTGTTTTATTGAAATTGCGAATTGTTTTTTTGTTTTATCTATCTAATTGATAGTACGGAGTTAAGTTTTAGTTTTATGGCTTTATTTTATAGATCAAGACTCAATAGTTAGTTTTTTATACATGGTGTGTTCACAGCTTGTTCAGCTTTTGTGTGTTATTTATACATGGGTTGTTCACATCTTTTGCATATTAATAAGGTGTAAATAATTATTAATATAAATAATACAAGATGGCAAAATAATTGCTTGATAAGATTGCTTATTTAAAAAACTTTCATTTTTTTGAATAAAAAACTGGTAAAATGTGTATTATTTGTTAAATTATACAGTCCAAGAGTAATTTTTGGGGCGTAATTAATAAACATTTTATTTAAAATGTAGAATTAAAGGTGGTAATACTATGAAAAAATGGCTTTTTTCCAAAAACGGTAAGATATTAGGTCCTTTTGCTGAGGCAGAAGCGACTGAATTTGTAATGGCTAATCCTGAGTCTTATGCTTGGCATCCTTCTTATAGTCATTGGATGGCTGTTACTTGTATCAGTGAATTTGAAAATGCAATTCCAGCCCCTAAACCACCGTCAATAATTCCTAAAGAATTAATAGAAGAGTTTATGACTAAAGAGCGAGCTTTAATTGCCCGTCTTGAACAGTTAGATGCTGATGTTGTTACCACCGACAACTCATTACTTAAACTTGATGAAGATATTAAAAACTTTCAAGATATTACGCAAAACTGTACGGCTGAAGTTAAAGCTACCTTACATAGTATTGAACAACAATTTGCTAACTTATCAAAAAACTTATCAACATTTAAAGGTAGTGTTGCTGATGAGAAAACAGAATTTGAAGACATTAAGTCTGAATTCAATGAGCGCGTTGAAAATGATAAAAAACCAGTTGTAAATGCTCCTTTGCAATCTAAAACAGCTAAAGCAGCGCCACCAACACGTTCAAATGAGCCATCACCTAAAATACCAACCGTTAATGTTGTTGCTGCTCAAGCAAAGAAAACAAATTTAAACAGTGGTGATACTAAAGCACCAGCGGCAAATTTAACTAATGAAAATAATACTCAAGCATCGCTTGAAACGGGCCATGCAGATGTTGCTATTGCTGAGCCAGAGACATTGGTTGAAGATAAACCACAAAACGTAGAAAATGTTATAACTAAAGCCCCTGAAAAGGTAGAAACGAAAGTCGTAAAAGTAAGTACAAAGGATAGTCAAAAAACTCCAGTATTTACTCCTAAAGTGCCTCCAATGACTACCGTTAAAAAAGTGCCTTCTGCGACTAAAATTGAATTTGATGATGAACCTTCGGCTGAAGATGTAAAATTAGCTTCACAATTAAAATCAGTGGATAAGCCCATTGCGACTCAGCCTACTGACACAGTAAAACCAACAAAAACGGTTGTCGGCGAGTTTGACCATATTTTATATGAATCTTTAGACGATGATGGATTAAAAGTTGATGATGAAACAAGTAATAAACGACTTCGCCGTAGAAGACGTCGTTAATCATTAAAAAGCCATAATAGAGTTATTAAAAGCAGCACTTAAGTGCTGCTTTTTCTTTTATAACGCGAGACGTTTGCTATAATGCCGCGATAAAATATCATTTATCGTCAATTTTCTTTAACATCGAGGTTCTGAATGTCGGATCTATCAAGCCGTCCAACCAATTTTATTCGCCAAATTATTGATGCTGATCTTGCCAGTGGTAAACACGCTCAAGTGCATACTCGTTTTCCACCCGAACCCAATGGTTATTTACATATTGGTCATGCAAAATCCATTTGTTTAAATTTTGGTATCGCCGAAGATTATAATGGTCAATGTAATTTGCGCTTTGATGATACTAATCCAGAAAAAGAAGATATTGATTACGTTAACTCAATTCAAAAAGATGTGAAATGGTTAGGTTTTCAATGGGCTGGTGATGTACATTATTCGTCAGATTATTTTGACAAATTACATGGCTTTGCTGTTGAGTTAATTGAAAAAGGTTTAGCTTATGTCTGTTTTTTAAATGCCGAAGAGTCGCGTGAATATCGCGGTACATTAAATAAACCGGGTAAAAATAGTCCTTATCGAGATACCTCAGTAGAAGAAAATTTAGCACTATTTGCTAAAATGAAAAACGGAGAATTCAAAGAAGGTGAATGCTCATTACGCGCAAAAATAGATATGACATCAAGTTTTATGTGTATGCGTGATCCTGTTATTTATCGTATTCGTTTTGCACATCATCATCAAACTGGTGATAAATGGTGTATTTATCCAATGTATGATTTTACTCATTGCTTGTCTGATGCGATTGAAAATATTACCCATTCGTTATGTACTTTAGAATTTCAAGATAACCGTCGTTTATATGATTGGGTGCTTGAGCACGTTTCTATTGATACCGTACCGCATCAGTATGAGTTTTCTCGTTTAAATCTTGAATATACGGTAATGAGTAAGCGTAAGTTACATACGTTAGTGAATGAAAATTTAGTCAATGGTTGGGATGATCCTCGTATGCCAACCATAGCCGCGTTTCGTCGTCGTGGTTATACACCGGCCTCTTTGCGAGAATTTACTAAACGTATTGGTGTTACTAAAATGGACAATACCGTTGAGATGGGGGTGTTAGAGGCTTGTATTCGTGAAGATCTTAATGATAATGCACCACGTGCGATGGCAGTACTTGATCCGATTAAATTAATTATTGAAAATTATCCTTGTGATAGCACAGAACAGCTTGAGGTTAAAAATCATCCAAGTGATGAAACTCAAGGCACACGTATTGTGCCATTTTCACGTGAACTTTATATAGAAGCTGAAGACTTTAGAGAAGAAGCGAATAAGAAATATAAACGTTTGGTTATTGGCAAGGCGGTACGTTTACGTGGTGCTTATGTGGTTACAGCAACACGTTGTGATAAAGACGACGAAGGCAAAATTACTACCGTATATTGTACTTATGACGACAAAACGTTAGGTAAAAATCCAGAAGATGGCACTAAACCTAAAGGCGTTATTCATTGGGTTGATGCTGAGCAATCATTAAATGCAGAAATTCGTTTATATGATCGTTTATTTACCGTAGCCAATCCTGCGGCTGCAGAAGATTTTAATAGTGTGATTAATCCAGAATCGTTAATTATTATTGAACAGGCAAAAGTTGAACCATCATTAGCTAAGGCACAAGCTGAACAGGCTTATCAATTTGAGCGACAAGGTTATTTTTGTTTAGATAATAAATTAACAGAGCAAGAAAAGGCAGCAGGAAAACTTGTTTTTAACCGTACTGTTGGTTTACGCGATACTTGGGCAAAAATAAATCAATAGACGAAAAAAAACCGCTTAGCCATATTGAGTTAAGCGGTTTTTTTGTTATTCATCACTATAAATGTTCAAGTCGATAAGCTTCACACGCATCTGTATCATTACATTCGCCGTAAAGATACAAACTATGATTTGTTAGCGTAATATTGTGTTTTTTAGCAATATCTGACTGTCTATTTTCAATTACGTCATCTTCAAATTCAACCACTTTACCGCATTTTAAACAAACAAGGTGATCGTGATGTTTTTTCTGAGTTAATTCAAATACAGATTTACCGCCTTCAAAATGGTGGCGAGTTACAATACCCGCGTCATCAAATTGATTTAAAACACGATAAACGGTTGCCAAACCTATTTCTTCATGTTGCTCGAGTAAAATTTTATACACTTCTTCAGCACTAATATGCTGATTATCTGGATTTTGTAAGATAGCTAAAATTTTAACGCGAGGTAAAGTTACTTTTAACCCTGCTTTTTTTAGTTCATCGTTTTGTGTCGGCATTTGCGTGCTCTCTTAGTATTTTTCTAACAAAATTATAAAGTGCTTTCTTGTTAGTTAACAGCACAATATTATAATTTTATTTTTAGCTATGACGAAAGATATGAAAAAAGCCTGAAAACAGGCTTTTTTTTATAAATTTAAGGTGGATATAATGATTAATTAGCTAATTCGGCTAAGCACATTTCATCATAAATTTGATTTACCCATTTATCGACACGTTGCTCTGTTAATTCAGGTTGTCTGTCTTCATCTATGGTTAAACCTATAAAAGTATTTTCATCGATTAAGCCTTTCGAGGCTTCAAACTCATACCCTTCAGTTGGCCAATTACCAACAACAATAGCGCCTTTAGCTTCAGCAATGTCTCGTAAAGGCCCCATTGCATCACAAAAATATTCAGCATAATCTTCTTGATCACCCAAACCAAAAATAGCGACTAACTTATCTGTAAAATCTATTTGTTCTAATTCAGGTAAAAAGTCATCCCAATCACATTGGTTTTCACCATAGTACCAAGTAGGAATGCCTAAAATAAGCAGATCAAATTCAGCGATTTCTTCTTTAGTGCTTTTAGCGATATCTTTTACGTCAACGAGTTTTTTGCCCAGTTTTTTCTGGATCATTTTTGCTACTGCTTCGGTATTGCCTGTATCACTGCCGAAAAATAAACCTATAATAGCCATTAAGTTTTTACCTTTTATCTAAATATGAAAATGTTTGAGCTAAGTGATAATCTTACCAGAATAGCTTAGTTTTTTGCTTAGTTTTTATTATCTGCTAATGATTTCATCAGCAGAGATTCTATCAATTCACTGCGACTTATTCTTTGATCTTGAGCAAGACTCTCTAATTGTTCAAATAAAGAATAATGAACTTTAAACTCTATTCGTTTTAAGCCTTTATGTTTATCACGTTTTACTTGGTTACGTTTATTTATTCTAATTTGAACATCACGAGGATGCGGGTTGGTTTTTGGCCGACCGGGACGCTTTTCTTCGCAAAATAAATCAATAGTGGTTAAATCGGTACTTTCTTTTGCCATTTATTTGCCACTTGCTTTCAGTTAAAACTCATTAAAATTTAGCCGATTATTAACCAACACCTTGAGACTCAAAGTATAACTCAATAAAACTCTTAGCGATAAACCCCACACAGCCTAGTAATAACACTAAATAAATAACGGCTTGACCAATAGGTGGTACTTTATTAGTTTTCATCAAGTCTCTTACGGTTAACCCAATAAAAATAAAGATAAAAGCAAAAAATAAATCAAGGCCAATGGCTTCTATTTGATCAAAATATTGTGCAAGCATAGATAATAATTCTTAAATAATTACTAAAGTAATTAATAGTAAGCTAAAATTTGTCGCGCATTGTAGCATAAGCCTAGGCTGCAATCGACTCAGCTAGCTAAAAAATCACTAACAATTTTGTTAAATACAACACTTTTTTCGGCGTGTAACCAATGTCCTGTCCCATTTATTATTTTAGCTTGGCTGTGCGGAAATAACTGGATGATGATTTCTCGATGCTCGGCCTTAATATAATCAGAGTTACCGCCTTTAATAAATAAAGTGTCGCCTTGGTAGTTATTATCACCTTGATAACCTAGCATTATTTGTGGGTAGCAATTACTTATGTATTTTAATGCACATTTAAAATAATAATCACCTTTTGTATTTTTTATTAAATTTCTCAGTAAAAATTGTCTTACTCCAGCATCATCAACATATTTGCTCAGTTGTTGATCCGCATCTTTGCGATTTTTTACTTTGCTTAAATCAATCGCATTTAAGCCTTCTATAATATGTAAATGGTGGGCAGGATAAGTAACAGGTGCAATATCCGCAACCATTAATTTAGTAATCCTATGGCCATGATCTAAGGCTATTTGCATGGCTATTTTTCCTCCCATTGAATGACCTAATATAGCGGCATTAACAATATTAAGGTGATCCATTAATTTCACTACATCTTGAGCTAATTCAGTATATTCCATATTATTTATTTGAAATGAATCACCGTGATTACGAACATCAATATTTGTTACACGATAGCTTTTTGATAGGACGCGTGACACCATGTTTAAATTATCCATGCTGCCGAATAAGCCATGAATTAAGATAAGATCTAAGCCTTGTCCAGACTGTTTAAAGTTAAGTAAGGGCATAAAGTGATGAAAGTTTAGTTGTTGGAACAAGTATTTTAGCATTAGCAACAAAAATTGTGCAAAGTTATCAAAATTCTTTCTAGCGAGTTAGGATTAAGATAAGTATAATCATGTGCGTCTTTTTTCTTTTGGGATCTTCAATGAAAAGCATCGAAATAGATGATGAGCTTTATCAATATATAGTTAAGAACACTGAAAAAATAGGTGAAAGTGCTTCTTCAATTTTACGCCGCTTACTGTCATTAAATACGGCAGAAGAACCATTGCCAACGTTAACGGCTGCAACATCTAACACAACAACAGAAACCGTTCATACGCTTGAGCCCTCGCAAGACTTAGCGAATGCTAGTGAGGTTAAAAATACTGAACACGTTGAAAAAACAGAAAACGCTTCTGAATCAATAAAAACGGCTGATTATCTTTTTAATTATATTAATAAAGAAGAATTAGCAATGCAGCGTGGTGCGGTAGGGCGATTTTTATTAATTTTAGCGGCCTTATATCGTGTTCATCCCAAAAAGTTTGCTTTGGTGAGTGAAATACGTGGCAAAGGACGTTTATATTTTGGTAAAAGCGCTGATGAGCTTGAAGCCAGTGGTAGCAGTACTAAACCTAAACAAATAGGTCAAAGTCCTTATTGGGTTATCACGAATACTAATACAACACGCAAAAAAATGATGTTAACAGAAGTGGCGAAAGAGCTTGGTTATAGTCAAAGTGATGCTGAAAAAATACGTGAACTATTATAATTATTTGTAAAATCAAAAAGAATAAATTTACTTAAAATACATCAGGAAATTAAAGATGGCTATTCACCCGTACGCAGGTAAACCCGTTCGTCCCCAAGATAGAATTAACATTGGTCGCCTCGTTAGTGATTACTATATACAAAAGCCTGATGTTAACCTAGTTGAGCAAAAAGTCACTTTTGGTACTTCGGGGCATAGAGGCAGCGCACAAAAGCTCAGCTTTAATGAAACTCATCTTATGGCTATTTGTCAAGCCGTGGCTGAGTATCGTTTAGCGCAAGGTTTTAATGGGCCGCTATTTTTAGGTAAAGACACTCATGCACTTTCTGAACCTGCTTTTATCAGCGCAATTTGTGTATTAATTGCTAATGGTGTGCCGGTTGTTGTTCAGCAAGATATGGGCTTTACCCCAACACCTGTTATTTCGCGTTTGATCATTGCTCATAATAAGCAAAGTGAAAATCAAAATAATCAAGCCGATGGTTTGATCATTACTCCTTCTCATAATCCACCCACTGACGGTGGTATTAAATATAATCCACCCCATGGCGGCCCTGCCGAAGGTGATATTACCCAATTAATTGAAGCTCGCGCCAATGACATTATTGCGGAAAAGTTAGTTGCTGTAAAAACAGTGACCTATCAACAAGCTCTCGCCAGTAATTTATTAACCAAACAAGACTTTATTGAATTGTATGTTAGTGAACTTGAACAAGTGATAGATATGCAAGCTATTGCTAAAGCAGGCATTCGCATAGGCGTTGATCCATTGGGCGGTTCGGGTATTGATTATTGGCCTGTTATCGCAAAAAAATACGGATTAAATATTACCATTGTTAATCCTGTAGTAGATGCCAGTTTTGCTTTTATGATGCTTGATAAAGATGGCAAAATTCGTATGGATTGTTCGTCGCCTTATGCAATGGCTGGGCTTATTGCGATGAAAGATGATTTTGATATAGCAGTGGGTAATGATCCTGATTTTGATCGCCATGGTATCGTAACAAAATCGGGTGGTTTAATGAATCCCAACCATTATTTAGCCGTGTCGATTAATTATTTAATGACTCATCGTCACTGGCCAAAAAACGCTAAAATCGGTAAAACCTTAGTGTCGAGTTCGTTAATAGACCGCGTTGCGGTTAAATTAAATCGTCCATTAGCAGAGGTTCCTGTAGGGTTTAAGTGGTTTGTTGATGGCTTGCATGATGCAAGTTTTGCGTTTGGCGGCGAAGAAAGTGCAGGAGCGTCTTTTATTGCACGAGATGGTAGTTGTTGGACAACAGACAAAGACGGCTTTGTTATGACGTTATTGGCAGCAGAAATGTTAGCGGTTACCGGTAAAGATCCGTATCAACATTATCAAGCATTAGCGCAAGAGCTTGGTGAACCTTGTTATGGGCGTGTTGAAGCTGTTGCTAACTTACAACAAAAAGCGGTACTTTCCAATTTAAGTGTTGATGCTATTAGCGCAGATACTCTTGCAGGTGAAAAAATATTACAAGTGTTAACGCACGCACCAGGCAATAATGCCGCGATTGGTGGTTTAAAAGTGATCACCGACAATGGCTGGTTTGCTGCACGCCCCTCGGGCACCGAAGATATTTATAAAATTTATGCTGAAAGCTTTATTGATGAAAATCATTTACAACAAATAATTCTCGAAGCACAAGATATAGTGAGTGCCGCGTTTAAAAATGCAGGTTTATAGTTTACCGTTATAAAATAGGTCGCTGCTTGCTGCGACAAGTTATTGTTAATAGATGAGAATTATTTTGAAAACAACTGAACCATTACAAAACGAATTACAAACTCAATTACAAGAAACAGGTGACTTTTTAACACTAACACGTGCGCACGAAGAAACCATGCCCGCCTTTTCTTTTGTTGTAAAAAATCATCAAAGTGGTAATAAAAGTCAGGTTAGTGTGCTCGATACTGGCATTATTGTTTTTGAACCACTCGATAAAACAAGCCATAAAGATATTGTATTGTCATCTGCTGTGCATGGTAATGAAACGGCACCCATCGAAATTTGCGCAAATTTGATCAAACAACTTATTTTAGGTGAGCTTGAATTAACCGAACGCGTATTGTTTTTATTTGGTAATCCGCCAGCAATTAATGTTGGCAAGCGTTTTATAGAAGAAAACTTAAATCGTCTTTTTTCTGGTGGTCATTCCATTGATCAAGGCCAAGGCTCAGGATTAATCAATAAAGAGCGTCATCGTGCTTTATTATTAGAAAACACTGTCCGTGATTTTTTTGATCAAGGTAAAGCCTTCAGCGCCAACGAAAACAAACAACGTGAACGTTTTCATTATGATTTACATACCGCCATTCGTGGCTCTAAAAATGATAAATTTGCCGTTTATCCCTTTCGTCACGGAAAACCTTGGGTAAAAGAGCAATTACAATTTATGCAGGCTTGTGGTGTTAATACGATATTATTATCCAACTCTCCGACTACAACCTTTAGCTATTTTTCATCGAATAATTTTGCTGCACACGCCTTTACTGTTGAATTAGGTAAAGTAAAACCGTTTGGTGAAAATGACATGGCTAATTTTGCTGACGTAACGAAAAGCTTAACCCAATTAATCACAGGGCAAGCATTACACTATCCAACTTTTAATGAACAAGACTTTAATTTATTTGAAATTGATCAAGTGATCGATAGACATCATGAGAATTTCAAATTACATTTTGCGGATGATGTTGAAAATTTTACTGATTTTCCTATTGGTACTGTGCTTGCCACTGATGGCGATAGAGAAATAAAAACGCATAAAAAAGGCGAGGCTATTATATTTCCTAATGCTAATGTTGCCATTGGTCAGCGCGCTTTATTAACTGTGGTACCGACAAGTTTAGATAAAAATAAAGTTTAATGATCATCCTTTTTCATTTGCTTTTTAAGCCCTTGCTTTGCAGGGGCTTTTTTTTAGTATTATTTTACTGTAAACATTTTTGCTCACTATGGCTAAATTTTAGCGAGTTAATTCATTAAAGCATAAAGGCAAATTGTTGATTGTCCGTTTACGTAAAGGTAAAGTGTCGCGATAATTATAATAAGCTATAGTTAAATTATTCTTAAAAAAGCGCTGAAAAAGTAAAAGTAAAAAACACACTTAAAAGTTAGTTAACTTTATGATTGTTTATATAGTTAACGATAACAGTAGCTAAATTTTTCTGGTAGTGAAAAACATTTAATTTATCTTTAATTTTTTAAAAAGAATAGAGTAAATTTATTGTCAATAATAAAGAGAAAGTGATGAATACAAATACAAATTCTTATGAAAAAGGGCAAGTGGTACATACACCAACCTTTATCGACGGTCACTCGGTTGATATTCCCATTCTAAAAATATTACAACAAGACGGTAGCGTTTATGACGGTGCACAACTGCCGAAAATTGATCAAACGTTGGCGACCAAAGTCTATAAAACCTTAGCCTTTCATCGCGTATTAGACGAACGTATGGTGGCGGCACAACGTCAAGGTAGATTAAGCTTTTATATGACAGCTTTAGGAGAAGAAGCAACCACTGTTGGTGGTGCTGCTGCTCTAGAGCCGCAAGATATGATCATGGGGCAATACCGCGAACAAGGTGCATTAATGTTTCGTGGCTTTAAGCTTGAACAATTTATGAACCAAATGTTCAGCAATGAAAAGGATTTAGGCAAAGGTCGTCAAATGCCAATTCATTATGGCAGTAGTGAACTTAATTATATGACTATATCATCCCCGTTAGGTACACAAATACCACAAGCGGCGGGTTATGCTTACGGACAAAAACTGCAAGGTAAAGACGAAGTTACAATATGCTACTTTGGTGAAGGAGCCGCTTCAGAAGGTGATTTTCATGCTGGCTTAAATATGGCAGCAGTGCATGGCGCGCCAGTTATTTTCTTTTGTCGAAATAATGGTTACGCTATTTCTACGCCGTCTGATGAACAATATAAAGGTAATGGTATTGCCTCGCGTGGTGTTGGTTATGGTATTAAAACCTTGCGTATAGATGGCAATGATATTTTAGCGGTGATCAAAGCCGTACAATGGGCGCGTGAATATGCATTAGCTGAAAAAGCTCCCGTTATTATTGAAGCAATGTCGTATCGTTTAGGGGCACATTCAACCTCAGATGATCCGTCGGGTTATCGAACTCGTGAAGAAGAGGCTAAGTGGCAGGCAAATGATCCTATTTTACGGATGAAAAATTGGCTATTAGCACAAGATTGGTGGAATGAAGAGCAAGATAGTGCTTTATTTGAAGGTTTACGTGAAGAAGTACTCGCAGCCGTTAAAGTGGCTGAAAAAATTGCTAAACCAGAATTACGAGAATTAGTGACTGATGTTTATGATGATGTGCCAGAGCATATTGAAAAACAATATCAAGAATTAGTTGAACATATTAAACAATATCCAGATGCATATCCTGTTACTTCAGGGAGATTAAAATAATGGCGCAAATGAATTTATTACAAGCGATTAATAATGCGCTTGA
Organism: Alteromonadaceae bacterium; assembly: GCA_015491935.1. Classification (GTDB taxonomy): domain Bacteria; phylum Pseudomonadota; class Gammaproteobacteria; order Enterobacterales; family Alteromonadaceae. The sequence goes on along the minus strand of WGGB01000126.1, from coordinate 3,534 downwards.
TATTGCTATGGCAGAAGATGATAGTACTTTATGCTTTGGTGAAGATGTTGGTTTTTTTGGTGGCGTTTTCCGTGCGACCAGTGGATTACAAGAAAAATACGGTAAAACACGTTGCTTTAATACGCCATTAACCGAACAAGGTATTATCGGTTTTGCCAATGGTTTAGCAGCACAGGGCTCTCGTCCAATAGCGGAAATACAATTTGCAGATTATATTTTTCCTGCTTTTGATCAAATAGTGAATGAAAGCGCTAAATTTCGCTACCGTAGTGGTAACGAATTTAATGTTGGCAAACTAACCATTCGTACACCTTATGGTGGCGGTATTGCGGGCGGTTTATATCATAGTCAATCACCCGAAGCTTATTTTACCCAAACGCCGGGATTAAAAGTGGTTGTGCCACGTAACCCGTATCAAGCCAAAGGTTTATTACTCGCGGCAATTCGTGATGACAATCCTGTGGTTTTCTTTGAGCCAAAACGTTTATATCGCGCATCAATAGGCGAAGTACCTGAAGAAGATTATCAATTACCTATTGGTAAAGCAGATATTGTGCAAACAGGCAGTGACATAACGTTATTGGCATGGGGCGCACAAATGGAGATTATGGAAAAAGCCGCAGCAATGGCAAGCGAAGCAGGTATTTCGTGTGAAGTGGTCGATCTTCGATCATTATTACCGTGGGATCTCGAAACCGTCGCCAATTCAGTGGCTAAAACAGGGCGTTTAATCATTAGTCATGAAGCACCGATTACGGGTGGTTTTGCAGGTGAAATTGCCGCAAGCGTTCAAAAAGAATGTTTTTTAAATTTAGAGTCACCCATTGAACGTATTTGTGGTTTAGATACTCCATATCCGTTAGCGCAAGAAAAAGAATATGTTGCCGATCACCTAAAAGTGTTTGAGGCTATTAAGCGCTCTGTTAATTTTTAAGTGGCTTTTTAGAAAAGCAGACTTTAAGAAAATGATTTAGGAAAGCTATAATGAGTATAGATTTTATTTTACCTGATATTGGTGAAGGTATTGTTGAGTGTGAGCTAGTTGAATGGCTAGTTAAAGAAGGCGATATAATCGAAGAAGATCAACCTGTTGCTGATGTTATGACAGATAAAGCATTGGTACAAATACCAGCAATGCATTCTGGTAAAGTTGATCAATTATATTATCAACAAGGAGATATTGCGAAAGTTCATGCGCCTTTATTTGCCATGACCCCAAGCGATCAAGTTGCTGAAACGCTTGATTCAACAGCTACACAAGCGTCAGCTAAAGTTGAAACGATTGCAACCACACCTGCCAGTAATATTATTGAAGATTTTATTTTACCTGATATTGGTGAAGGTATTGTTGAATGTGAGTTAGTCGAATGGTTAGTTAAAGAAGGCGATACCATTGCAGAAGATCAGCCTGTTGCAGATGTTATGACTGACAAAGCGCTAGTACAAATTCCAGCGATGCACGCAGGAACGGTAACTAAACTTTATTATGCTAAAGGTGATATTGCTAAAGTACATTCTCCACTTTTTGCCATTGAACGAGCGGCGACTTCAAATGACAATAATACTACTTCAGCAACGATTGAAAAGACAACTTCTACAAATGCTGTTAAACATTCAGCAGTAGCTAAAACAGTGCCTGTAAATGCAAATGTAGGTATTGTTAACGCGAAAGCATTGGCTAGCCCAGCGGTTCGTCGTGTCGCACGAGAGCTCAATGTTAACATTCACCAAGTACCTGGTAGTGGTAAAAAAGGTCGAGTGTATAAAGAAGACGTCATTAACTTTAGTCAAAATAAGCAAGAAAGTAAAAATACAGCAACACAAACAAATGTTGCGGCAAATACTACATCAGTTGCAAGCAATACGCCTGAAAATACACGCGTAGAAGCCATTCGTGGTATTAAAGCTATCATGGCTAAGGCAATGATGGAGTCAGTATCAACGATTCCTCACTTTACCTATTGTGAAGAAATTGATATGACTGATTTAATTAAGTTACGTTTAGCGCTAAAAGAACAATATGCTAAGCAAGATATAAAACTCACCATGATGCCGTTCTTTATGAAAGCAATGTCGCTGGCGTTAAAAGAGTTTCCTATTATTAATAGTCAAGTTAATGCTGATTGCAGCGAATTAACCTATTTTAATGATCATAATATTGGTATGGCAGTTGACTCAAAAGTGGGTTTATTAGTGCCTAATGTTAAACAAGTTCAAAATAAATCAATTTTAGACTTAGCCAATGACATTACTCGTTTAACCAATGCCGCTAGAGCAGGGCGAGTAGAAAGCGCTGATTTAAAAGGCGGTACTATTTCTATCTCTAATATTGGTGCTATAGGCGGCACGGTAGCAACGCCAATTATTAGTAAACCAGAAGCGGCTATTGTTGCTTTAGGTAAATTACAAACATTACCGCGTTTTAACGATAAAGGTGAGGTTGAAGCACGACAAATAATGCAAGTGAGCTGGTCTGGCGATCACCGTATTATTGATGGTGGTTCCATGGCGCGTTTTTGTAATTTATGGAAATCGTTCTTAGAACAGCCAAGTAATATGTTAGTGCACATGAGCTAATGAAATACTGAAACAACTTTAGCATGACGGTATTTCTATAAGCTTATTTTAGTAATACTGTCATTTTAACCAGTTCAGGATTTTTTCTCGAAATATATTATCTTTACATTATATTTAAAGCCTTCTTTTTGAAGGCTTTTTTGTTTTTAAAATATTAATAGAACAAATAAAAACAAAAAAATCAATTTTGTCTGTCAACTAAACTCTTTACGCCGCGTTTTAATGACTGTAACAACCCATTCATTACTAACGTAGATTTATCTACTCGGAGTTCAATATGATTTTTGGTTGACAAGCGAGTGAAATTTTTACAGGTTAAAACAAATCAAAGAATGTTAATTTATGTTGATACAATGTAATCTAACTGTAACGAAATGTTATTAACAATGTTGTGGTGAGTAGTTATTATCTCGGAAAATTACTTAGGTTGACCACTATAGTCTTATTAAGTATAGATACGCTTATTGATGTTTTTGTGAAAATTTAATGTTATCAATAGGTTGTTGTGTTTGTTTTTAGCTCTTAGCGTTGAGTTTGTTGTTTTTTTTGATTAAGGATGATATCCCCTTGTACTTTCTGTTTATTCTTTCATTTTTTCTTATTCTCTTTTAAATGTTAAAAAAAGTTTAATCAATACGGCAAAAAAATATTTTATCGTTGGCAATACTGTGTTTTTGTTGAGCTTAAATAGTGTTATTGCCTTTAACGTTCATGCGTCATTGCAGCTTGAAACTGACCACGGCTATTGATGTGATGTTAACTGATGCAAGTGGTGCTAAGGTTAATTTAGCCAGTGATAAACAAGTACAAATTAATATTCCTATTGCGGCAAACATGAGTAACGCTCCTGAGTCTATCCCTCTTTATTATTATGATAATGTGCAAGGTATTTGGTTAAAAGAAGGTCAGGCGAATAAGGTTACGGTTAATGGCGAATCCTTTTATCAAGGAAATGTT
>WGGB01000125.1 GCA_015491935.1 Alteromonadaceae bacterium | reverse complement strand
GTTAAAGGCTTGCCCTTTACCTGGTTTTACAATTTCGTTTTCTAAAATGTTGCAAGGTTCGCCGTCAAGCATTATTTTAAGCCCGGCTTTAAATTGGTTTGTACTGAAATTAGCCATAATAATTTATCTTTATTAACTCTGAAAATAAGAAGTGGAAAAACAATTGCCGCAGATAATAACCCAAATAAATAAAAATTTGCACACTTGTTGGCAAAAAGAATTAGCTAATGTAGTAACAGATCCTAAACAGTTGCTCACTATGCTTAAAATAGATACCAATACTTATCAACAACACTTTGGCGCAAGGCGGTTATTTCCAGTACGTGTGCCTCTGCCTTTTATAAAGCGTATGCGACAAGGCGATTTTAATGATCCCCTATTAAAGCAAGTAATGCCATTAACCGATGAATTTATTAGCGTTGATGGCTTTAGTCAGGATCCTCTTGCTGAGCACGATACCGTAGCCACAGGTTTACTGCATAAATATAAACACCGTGTGTTAATGATTGTAAAAGCAGGTTGTGCAATAAATTGTCGTTATTGCTTTCGTCGCCACTTTCCTTATCAAGATAACAGTCCAAACAAAGTCCGTTGGCAAGAAGCACTAGCCTATATAAGCAAGCATGATGAAATAAATGAAGTTATCTTTAGTGGTGGCGATCCTTTAATGGCGAGTGATGAACATTTAACTTGGCTAGTAGAACAGCTTGAAGCCATTGCGCATATTACTCGTTTGCGCATTCATACCCGTTTGCCCGTGGTTATTCCACAGCGTATTACTGAGCAATTGGTAACATTATTTAAAAATAGTCGTTTAAAAACAACCTTGGTGTTACATATTAATCATGGCAATGAAATAAATACTGAATTTAGTGATGCACTAGAGCCATTACGTGCAGCCCGTATTCCGTTATTTAATCAAAGCGTTTTATTAAAAGGCATTAATGACAATGTTGATGTTTTGGCTAATTTAAGTGAAAAAAGTTTTGATCATGGTATTCAGCCTTATTACCTACATTTACTTGATAAAGTACAAGGCGCAGCGCATTTTAATGTTGATGAACAAAGCGCTATTGCTTTATATAAAGCATTAATGGCACGCTTACCGGGATTTTTGTTGCCGAAAATGGTTAGAGAAATTGCTGGGGAAGTAAGCAAAACGCCTATTTCTCTCATTTGATTTATCTGGCATAATACGCACGTTTTTATTCTCACTTAGACACTAACAATTAAAATCGACATTATGCCTGAAAAAATTAACCAACAACTTATTGATAATATTTCACAAATATTAAAACGCTCTTTAGCGGCTGATGCCACGCTAGCGGATTTACGTAGTAAAAATAAAGCAGCCTTTAAAGCTATATTCACTAAAGATGCTGGTTTTAGTTGCACTGCTGATAGTTTTCAACCTTATGTGGAAGAAGTAGCTGACGATTTAATTTCTTGGCAAGGTACACAAGACAAACAATTATTAATTGCCTTAGTAAAAAAAATTGAGCAGCTATTTAAAGTATTGGCTAATTTTGAGCAAACGAATTCAATAACGGTGCATTAAAGCCGTTATGACAAGGCTATAAACAGGTTATACTAGTTTCACTTGATAGTGATATGAGTATGATAGCCTTAATTTTACGTACTAAAAGTTAACTATTCACAATAATTATTATGTCTGTGCTTGAATTTTTTTCACATTTTGTTTGTTTGTTTTACAAACAAAGTGATATACTCGCGCGCAAATTTTTATAAATTGATTTACACAAACAGAGAAACCACAAAATGGCAGATTTAGCTAAATACAGAAACATTGGTATTTTCGCGCACGTTGATGCGGGTAAAACCACCACTACAGAGCGTATCTTAAAACTTACAGGTATGATCCACAAAATCGGTGAAGTTCATGATGGTGAGTCTACAACAGACTTCATGGAACAAGAGGCTGAGCGCGGTATTACTATCCAATCTGCAGCGGTAAGCTGTTTTTGGAAAGATCACCGTTTTAACGTAATTGATACTCCTGGTCACGTTGATTTCACCGTTGAAGTTTACCGTTCATTAAAAGTATTAGATGGTGGTATTGGCGTATTCTGTGGTTCTGGTGGTGTTGAACCACAATCAGAAACTAACTGGCGTTATGCGAACGACTCTAAAGTAGCTCGTTTGATTTTCGTTAACAAATTAGACCGTATGGGTGCTGACTTTTACCGTGTAACTGACCAAGTTAAAAAAGTATTAGGTGCTCACCCACTTATTATGACGTTACCTATTGGTATTGAAGATGATTTCGTAGGTGTTGTAGACGTATTAACACAAAAAGCCTACATTTGGGATGATTCAGGTCAACCTGAAAATTATACTATTGAAGATATTCCAGCCGATATGGTTGATGATGCTGCTTTATACCGTGAGCAAATGATCGAAACTGCACTAGAAGCAGATGAAGATATGCTTATGGATTATTTAGAAGGTGAACTTACACCAACTGAAGAGCAAATTAAAGCGTGTATCCGTAAAGGTACTCGCGAAATAATGTTCTTCCCTACTTACTGTGGTTCAGCATTCAAAAACAAAGGTATGCAGTTATTACTTGATGCTGTTGTTGATTATTTACCTTCACCTACAGAAGTTAATCCTCAGCCTCTAACAGATGAAGAAGGCGAACCTAATGGTGATTACGCAATCGTTTCTGCAGATGAAACATTCAAAGCGTTAGCATTCAAAATTACTGATGACCGTTTTGGTACATTAACGTTCGTGCGCATCTATTCAGGTACATTAAAGAAAGGCGATACTATTCTTAATGCGGCAACAGGAAAAACTGAGCGCGTTGGCCGTATGTGTGAAATGCAAGCCGAGGACCGTAACGAACTAACATCAGCACAAGCCGGTGATATCATCGCGATTGTAGGTATGAAAGGTAACGTTCAGACAGGTCACACATTATGTGATCCAAAACACCCAATAGTCCTAGAAGCAATGGTATTCCCTAAGCCAGTAATTTCAATCGCTGTAAAACCTAAAGATAAAGGTTCTACTGAGAAAATGGGTATTGCTATCGGTAAAATGGTTGCAGAAGATCCTACATTCTGCGTTGAAACTGATGAAGATTCAGGTGAAACGATTTTATCTGGTATGGGTGAGCTTCACTTAGATATCAAAGTAGATATTCTAAAACGTACCTACGGTGTTGAATTAGCTGTTGGTAAACCTCAAGTTGCCTACCGTGAAACGATTACTCAAGAAATTGATGATTCTTACACACATAAGAAACAATCTGGTGGTTCTGGTCAGTTCGGTAAAATTGATTACATCATTAAGCCTGGCGAGCCAAACTCAGGTTTCACCTTCACATCAAAAGTTGTTGGTGGTAATGTACCTAAAGAATTCTTCCCGGCAATCGAGAAAGGCTTCAAAGGCATGATGGATACTGGTGTTCTTGCTGGTTTCCCAGTATTAGACGTTGAAATTGTATTATATGATGGTGGTTTCCATGCGGTCGATTCATCTGCTGTTGCCTTTGAACTTGCTGCTCGTGGTGCTTTCCGTCAGTCAATTCCAAAAGCTGGCCCTCAATTAATTGAACCTATCATGAAAGTGGATGTGTTCACGCCTGAAGATCACGTTGGTGATGTTATTGGTGATTTAAATCGTCGTCGTGGCATGATCGGAGGTCAAGAAGCAGGTGTTTCTGGTGTTCGTATTAAAGCTGACGTACCACTTTCAGAAATGTTTGGTTATATCGGGTCGTTGCGTACAATGACATCGGGTCGTGGTCAATTCTCTATGGAATTTAGCCATTATTCTCCATGTCCTAACAACGTTGCTGAAGTTGTTATTGCTGAAGTTAAAGAGCGTGAAGCTGCTGCAAAAAAATAATTAATTTTTGCTAAGTTATTTTATAAAGGACACTTCGGTGTCCTTTTTTATTTTCCGAATTCGGATAAAGCACAAAAACTAACTATTTTAAACTATATTTTGGGTGTTTTTTGCCAAAAAACCACCTTTAAATGGATAAACTGAACAAATTAGTGTTATCATGAGATTAGAAATAACACTATGGAATTCCTTAAAATGCTAATTGAATTTACAATCAAAAACTATCGCTCTATTAAAAGTGAGCAAGTATTTAGCATGGTAAAAGCAAAAGGTGATGAGTTGGAAAATGAAAACTCATTTCTACCAGCGGCTACTAATTCTCCTCTTCTTCGTTCAGCTGTAATTTATGGAGCTAACGCAGCAGGTAAATCAAACTTAATCCGAGCATTAATGGATATGGAATTTATCGTTAGAAATTCTTCTTCTAACATCCAAGAAGGTGACTCTTTACCAATTACACCTTATCTGTTTGATGAAAATACAATAAATGAACCTTCTGAATTTGAAGTAGTTTTTATTAGTGAAGGAATTAAGTTTCAATATGGTTTTTCATCGACAAAATACAAAGTACTAGAAGAGTGGTTAATTGCTTACCCTAAAGGTAGACCTCAGAGGTGGTTTTCTAGAGTTTTTGATACAAAAAATGATCAATATGACTATAAGTTTAGTGATCACCTATTAGGAACAAAAAGTGTATGGTTGAATTCTACTCGCTCTAATGCTTTATTTTTATCTACTGCTGTTCAATTAAACAGCGAACAACTAAAACCTGTTTTTAATTGGTTTAAAGAAAAACTACGCCCGACTAATGTTAGTGGTTGGGGAGCTGGTTATACCGCATCCTTATGCGAGGATAATGAAACAAAAGAACAAGTTTTACATTTTCTACAATCTGCTGACTTTAATATTCATGATATTGAAATTGAAACCGAAAAGTTTGATCCTAACTCACTCCCTAACGAACTTCCTAATTCAGTAAAAGAGCAGATATCAAGAGAAATGAAAGGCAAGGAAGTTATTGATATTAAAACAGTCCATAAAACAAAATCAGGTAAAAAAGTTACCTTAGATTTCTCAGAAGAGTCTGATGGCACACAAAAATTCTTTTCTTTTGCTGGTCCTTGGATTGATATCCTTAAAAATGGATATGTTTTAATTGTTGATGAACTTCATGATAACTTACACCCTAAAATGGTTAAATATTTAGTAAACCTATTTCATAGCAGTAAAACAAACCCTAAGAATGCCCAATTGATTTTTACAACTCATGAAACATCTATTTTAAACCAAGAAGTATTTAGGCGCGATCAAGTATGGTTTTGTGAAAAAAATAAGCACCAAGAAACCTCTGTTTATCCTTTAACGGATTTTAGTCCTAGAAAAGAGCGTGAAAACATTGAGGTAAGCTACCTTTCGGGTAGATATGGAGCTTTGCCATTTATTAATAATATTAATAAATTTGGAGCGTAAAATGGGGTCGGATGACTTACATCACAAAAGAAAAGCGAAGGCTGCGCGCGAATTAAAACGGAGAGCTTCTCGTCGTTCATCATACGATAAAGTTCTTATCGTATGTGAGGGCGAAAAAACTGAACCTAATTACTTTAATGAGATTGTTCATTATTATAAACTTAACTCTGCAAATGTTGAAATTGATGGCTCATGTGGCTCTAGTCCAAAAAACGTGCTTAAAAGAGCTGAACAGTTGGCAAAAATAGAACAAGGTAAAGGAGATGCTTATAATCGAATTTACTGTGTTTTTGATAAAGATTCTCATGAAACTTATGAAGAAACTATAGCTAAAATTTCCTTAAAAAAACCAACTGGTTTATTTTTCCATATTACTTCAGTTCCTTGTTTTGAATACTGGTTATTACTTCATTTTCAATATACAACAAAACCATTTCATGCAACGGGTAATTCTAGTATTGCTAACGAAGTATTAAAGGAGTTGAAAAAAGTGATGCCAGCATACTCTAAGGGAGATGAAGAGATATTTTTCATCTTACTAAAAGAACTGGAATTTGCTAAACAGAATGCCCAACGAGCTTTAATAGCAGTAAAAAAGAACTTTACTGACAACCCTTCAACCCATATTCATGAGCTAGTAGATTATCTACAAAATCTTCAAAGCGAATAAAAATCATACTAAACGAGCAATTACTGAACTTTTAATAAAGAGATTAGGAACGCAGCACTGTTAAATAATTAGCTATCACTATACTTTTATGACTTAGTTTTACAATATTGATCGCCATAATAGTTATTGGCGTAGTTACAAATGGTTTCTTGCTTATCAACAACAAATATAGCTTTAATATTTTCAATCATCGTTTTCATTAGAGTCACCTTTTTAATTAATAGATTAAGTTAAGACAAAATCATTGTGAACTAATTATAACATTCAGTAAAACTACAAAAATCAATAATGACATTCTAAAAAATTGAATTATATTAATTCGCAGCCAAACTCATTAATTGTTTTGTAAAAATATCCTTCAACATTGTCAACTCACCTGTGCGCACATAATTAGGCCTTATAATTAAAGCAATTTTTCTGTGTGGGCTAGGTTCATTCAAATGAATAGCCCTAAGCTCTGATTCTTTATAAATTAATTGATCTAATGCCATTGCGGGTACTAATGTTGTCCCTAACTTACCAGCAACCATTTGAATTAACGTATGTAAACTGGCTGAATCAAAGTCTGTATATTGCTTTTTATGTTGTAATCGGCAAGCAGCTAAAGCGTGCTCTTTTAAACAATGACCATCTTTTAATAACATTAACTTTTCAACTTCTAACTCATCACTGGTAATTTCTTGTGTTTTTTTAGGAATTTCATCTTTATGACAAACTAAGTAAAAATCTTCCTGCCAAAAATCAAAACTCATTAAACCTTCGATTGGATAAGGTAAAGCTAAAATAGCCGCATCAATATCACCATTACGCACCATATTAACTAATACTTGCGATTGCTCTTCAATAATTTTTAATTTAAAGCTGGGATATTGTCTTCTTACCTCGGGTAAAACTTTGGGTAATAAATAAGGACCAATAGTCGGGATCACCCCAATGCTCATCGGCATAGAAAATGGTTGTTTATCAATTTGTGAAATTTGCATTAAGCCATCAAGTTCTAATTTTACTTTTTTAGCCTTGTCTAATATTAACTGACCTGTGTTAGTCACTAATACTTGCTTGTTATTACGTTCAAATATCGTTGTACCTAATTGTTTTTCAAGCTCAGTTATTGCCGTACTTAAGGCTGATTGCGATACATTGCACGCCTCTGCTGCTTTTTTAAAATGTAATGTTTTTTCAACAGCAAGCGCATAGCATAATTGTTTTAATGAGATCATAGTGGTAATGATTACTTTTATTGAACATAGTTATTATTCTAATCACTTATATAGAATTAATCATTACAAAAAAATAGAACGTTATCTTCAAATAAATCAATTTTAAATATTCCCCTCTCTCTCCTAGGCTAAAGGTGAACCTATATAAAAATTCAAGGAATTAACCATGTCTACAAAAATACTCACCCTCGCGACGGTCATGTCAGTTGCCATTTCAACAATGGCAATATCTGCCAAAGCGAATACCACTGAAGCAAAAACTAATCAATTTTGGTGGCCTGATCAATTAAATCTTAGTCCATTACGTCAACCCTCTGAAAAATCAAATCCTTATAGTGAAAATTTTAATTATGCTAAAGCGTTTGCCTCGCTTGATTTAGCTCAACTCAAAAAAGATATTCAAACAACACTAACAACCTCACAACCTTGGTGGCCAGCAGATTGGGGAAACTATGGCCCTTTAATGATCCGTTTAGCTTGGCATAATGCCGGTGTATATCGCGTGAATGATGGTCGTGGGGGAGCCGCAGGTGGGCAACAACGATTTGACCCTCTTAATAGTTGGCCAGATAACGTTAATTTAGATAAAGCTCGACGATTATTATGGCCGATAAAACAAAAATATGGTCGTAAACTTTCTTGGGGTGATTTATTTGTACTTTCAGGTAATGTCGCGCTTGAATCAATGGGCTTTAAAACACTTGGCTTTGCGGGTGGCAGAACCGATGAATGGGAACCAGATTTAGTTTATTGGGGGCCTGAAACAGTTTTTCTTAGTGATAAGCGCAGAGATAAAAAAGGCAAACTTAAAGGGCCTTTAGCGGCGGTCGAAATGGGGTTGATTTATGTAAACCCCGAAGGGCCACATGGTATACCCGATCCTCTTTTAGCCGCTAAAGACATTAGAATGTCATTTGGTCGTATGGCGATGAATGATGAAGAAATTGTTGCTTTAATTGCTGGCGGTCATACCTTAGGTAAAGCACATGGTGCAAAAAAACCTAACGAGTGTGTTGGCCCAGAGCCTGCGGCTGCTGACATTACAGAGCAGGGTTTAGGCTGGAAAAACAAATGTGGTTCTGGCGTTGGTGCTGATACTACAAG